>JBBRMZ010000188.1:0-9054 GCA_038230555.1 Chitinophagales bacterium | reverse complement strand
ACTAATTATAAAGTTTGACGACCTTTATATCCGAAGATGATTATTTTATGATGCGATTTTAATCCAGTTCATTTTTTCCCAGAATCACCGCTACAATCCTCGAAGTTAGGACAAAAACAGAGCTGATCTCAAAAGGTAACATATATTTTGTATATAAAATAGTCCCTAAATTTTTTATCAGACCAATGCTTCCTGATCCCGCAGCATGTTGCGGTAAAAGATCGACCTGTTTTAAGCCAACCACCAGCACCAGCATCAATAAACCGCCGGTAACAACCGCCGCCGCTTTGACGAAATTCGACTTATTGGGTTCTGTATCCTGGTTGAGGTTGAGCATCATAATGACGTAGAGGAAAAGCACGAGAATCGCTCCGGCATAAACAATAATATGCACCACCGCCAGAAATTGCGAATTAAGCAAAAAATAATGACCCGCCAGCGCAAAAAAAGCGACGATCAGATACAAAACGCTATATACCGGATTGCGGGAGATCACCACCATCAGGGCGCTGAAAATCGCTAAGGCGGATAAAAAATAAAATATATATTGGGTAAGCATAAAATATATATTAACTTGTACAGATGATTGGTTCTAAACCTGTACCGGTCGTTCGTCGCGCAAAAATATCATTTAAAGCCAAAAAACAGGAATATATTCGCTTGTATCCCTTTTATTATTTTTCGTTTTATAAAATCACATAAACTTCATCATTTATCATTCATCATTTTATTCAGTGCTTTTGCTGCAACACCTTGATCAGATCGTCGTGCGTCCGGTTATGTCCAAACGCTTTATCTTTTTTAAACGCCAATACCTCCGGCGTTTGCCGCACGGAAACGTCGATACGTTTAGTCGGATCCATAGGCTCTGTCAGTATATCTTTACCAAAAACCAGGTTATCGCGTTCATAAGAAACGTCTA
The DNA here is from genome assembly GCA_038230555.1 of Chitinophagales bacterium. Taxonomy (GTDB): domain Bacteria; phylum Bacteroidota; class Bacteroidia; order Chitinophagales; family Saprospiraceae; genus JAAFJT01. The sequence goes on along the minus strand of JBBRMZ010000188.1, from coordinate 8,132 downwards.
CCAACCGATCGGTCAGGAAAATGGCTTCCTTCGGGCAGGCCTCTTCGCATAATCCGCAAAAAATACAGCGAAGCATATTTATTTCATACACTGCGGCATATTTTTCTTCCCTGTACAGCGCTTCTTCTCCGGGTTTGCGCTCTCCGGCGATCATCGTGATTGCTTCCGCCGGACAGGAAACTGCGCAAAGCCCGCAGGCAGTACAGCGTTCCGCGCCGCTTTCGTCGCGTTTTAGCACGTGTTGCCCCCTAAAAACCGGAGCAATATACCTTTTTTGTTCCGGGTAACTAATGGTCGCTTTTTTCTTGAACAAATGCTTGAGCGTCAACGACATACCGGTAGCAATTGCCGGCAGATACATTTTCTCCACAAAGGTCATTTCTTTATTGCTTACAACCTTTGATCTGTTTGTCAGCGGCTTCATATCTGTGAAATTTAAAATCTTCATACAATTAATGACCGGCAATGGCGGCAAATAATTCGCTTCGCATTTGCCAAAACCCGGTCAATATAATATTTAAAATGGACAACGGTAATAATATCCGCCATCCCAAATGCATCAACTGGTCGTACCGGAAACGCGGCAGCGTCCAACGCACCCACATAAAAAATAAAATAAAGAAAAGGATCTTACCAAACAAAAATAAAAATCCCAATAGCCTGATTAGGCCGGAATCGCCAAAGTGAAAATAATTTTCAAAAGGCAGGTTATACCCGCCAAAATAAAGAGAAGAAATAATAGCCGAAGAAATAAACATATTAATATATTCGGCAAACAAATAAAACCCTAATTTCATGGAACTATATTCCGTATGATAGCCCCCCACCAGCTCGCTTTCGCTTTCCGGCAAATCAAAAGGGGCCCTGTTGGTTTCCGCAAAAGCGCAAATTAAAAATATAAGGAAACCCAGCGGTTGGACAAATACATTCCACCAGCCGTGACTTTGCTGCTCGACCATATCGTTCAGGCTCAGGCTGCCGGTCGTCATCACCAGCGCCACAATGGATAAGCCCATCGCCAGTTCGTAGCTGATCATTTGAGAAGAAGCCCTAAGCGTACCCAACAAAGCGTATTTATTATTAGAAGCCCAACCGCCGATCATAATTCCATAAACGCCGACGGAGACAATACCAAAAACATATAAAATACCAATGTTAATATCCGAAATTTGAAAACGCCAGAGTTCCCCGTTGACCATCATTGGTTTTGCCCAGGGAATGACCACGCCCGTCATGCAGGCTGTAAACATGGCGATACACGGACCTAATATAAACAGCCATTTATTCGACGCTTTTGGAATAAATTCTTCTTTCATAAACATTTTAAGCCCGTCGGCCAAAGGCTGCAATAAACCAAATGGTCCCGCCCGGTCCGGGCCTAAACGATCCTGTAAAAATGCGGCAACTTTTCGCTCTCCGTAAGTGGAATACATAGCGACAAGCAGGGACGCAGAAAAAACGCCTCCCACCAGCGAAGATTTAAACAGGAAAAAAGAAATTAAAAACATACTCAGGTGTTGGTTTTATTGTGCCGGCGGTTTAGTGAGTTCGGGTTGTAAGGTTCCTTGCGATTCGGGATGTTGTTCAAAAGCGTGTGAAAATACATTATTCGGATCTAACGGCCCTTCTCCCAATTGATTTTTATAACCGTTCAGCATGGCCAACTGCATACGGGAATCAAAATGAATGGCGTTCAGGCTTTCATAATGATTCTGGGAAATCACCGAATGACGATTTACTTTTACTGGCCCTTCGATGACCCAGTCGGTAATGTGTTTTTTCCGAAAACGGCAATCGTTACAAATGAAATCCACCGCTTCGCCATATTCGTCCTTGCGCGCCGTCACCCTCAGAATATCGTCGCCCCGGAACCATAACCGGACCTTTCCCGTACAGGTCGGACAATCCCGATGCGCGTCCACGGGTTTAGTGAACCATACGCGGTTTTTGAAACGGAAAGTGCGGTCTGTCAGCGCGCCGACCGGACACACGTCGATCATGTTGCCCGACATTTCATTATCAATCGCATGTTGTATAAAAGTGCTGATCTCTGAAACGTCGCTGCGATTTAATACTCCGTGATATCTTTCCGGCGTTAATTGTTCGGCCACTTTAACGCAACGGTAGCAAAGGATGCACCGGGTCATCTGTAGTTGGATATAATCGCCGATAAATTCTTTTTCAAAGGTACGCCGCTCAAATTCATAACGCGTTGTAGCTTTGCCGTTATTATACCCCAAATCCTGTAAATGGCACTCGCCCGCCTGGTCGCAGATCGGGCAATCCAACGGATGGTTGATGAGTAAGAACTCCACTACGCCCGCTCTGGCTTCGAGGTTTTCAGCGGAAGTTAAGTTCTGAACGATCATTCCGTCCATCACATTTGTCCGGCAGGAAACGACTGGCTTAGGCATTGGCCGGGGATCGGCAGTGGAACTGGCGGCGACTTTAACGATACAAGTCCTGCAATAGCCGCCCGTATTTTTTAATTTAGAATAATAACACATGGCGGGAGGAACCAGGTCGCCGCCGATCATTCTGGCTGCCTGGAGTATGGTGGTGCCTGCGGGAACATCTATCGTTTGTCCGTCTATCGTTACTTTTGGCATAGGTTAAAATAAATATAAATTATGAAATATGAGTGATGAAATACCAGGGTATTACTCATATACATACTTTTATTCCTAAAAAATCTTACGCCATCGCGGCGCCTTGTAATCTAAAATAATGTTGAACGTCCTCAATCTGATGCGGATTGGTTACATACTCTTCGAATTCTTTCCTGAAATGACGGATCGCGCTGGCTACGGGCCAGGCTGCGGCGTCCCCCAACGGGCAAATGGTTTTACCTTCTATTTTGGCCTGTATATCCCATAGCAGATCAACATCTTTTAGTTCGCCGCGGCCGTCCAGGATTTTATGCAATATTTTTTCCATCCATCCGGTCCCTTCGCGGCACGGGCTGCACTGACCGCAACTTTCATGGTGATAAAAACGGGTGAAGTTCCAAAGGTTTTTTACGATGCTCGTCGACTCGTCCATAACAATAAAGCCGCCAGAACCCAGCATGGTGCCAGTCGCAAAGCCGCCGTCCGCCAAACTTTCATAACTCATTAGTCGGGGCTGTCCGTTTGTCAGCTTTAATATCAGGTTGGCTGGTAAAATGGGAACCGACGAACCTCCCGCTACGACCGCTTTCAACTGTCGATCGCCCGAAATACCGCCGCAGTATTCGTCGGAATAGATGAATTCTTCCACCGGGATGCCAAGTTCGATCTCATAAACGCCCGGTTTTTTAATATGGCCGCTTGCAGAAATCAATTTAGTGCCCGTACTTTTACCGATTCCTATTTTGGCGTATCCGTCGCCGCCCATCAAAATAATCGGGACTACGGCCGTTAAGGTTTCTACATTATTCACTACCGTCGGTCGACCCCAAAGACCTGCTACTGCCGGAAAAGGCGGTTTCAGTCTTGGATTGCCGCGTTTTCCTTCCAGCGATTCCAATAAAGCGGTTTCTTCTCCGCAGATATAAGCGCCGGCGCCAATGTGCATATAGAGATCGAAATCGAAGCCCGAACCTAAAATATTTTTACCCAGCCAGCCGGCCGCGTAGGCTTCGGCAATGGCCTTTTCCATAATTTTATACACGTAGGCATATTCACCCCGAATATATATATAGGAAGTATTACAACCCAGCGCGAAAGAAGAAATAATCATCCCTTCGATCAATAAATGGGGCAATTTCTCCATCAGGTACCGGTCTTTAAAAGTTCCGGGCTCCGATTCGTCGGCATTACAGACAATATAACGCGGCACGCCCTCCGGCTTTGCCAGAAAAGACCACTTCAAACCGGTCGGAAAACCCGCCCCGCCCCGGCCGCGCAGACCAGATTTTTTAACCTCGTCGACAATGACGTCGGGCTTCATTTCTTTCAGCGCTTTTTCCGTAGCGGAATATCCCCCTTCCTTGCGGTAAACTTCATACCCCTGGATACCCTCGACGCCGATTTTTTCTAATAATAATTTCTTACCCATACTAATGGATTATAGATATTTGGAGTTTTGCGACACAAATTGCATTTCAAACTGCGCCAATAGCTCGTCTACTTTTTCTAAGGTCAAATGTTCGTAGAAACTATCGCCCACCTGTAACATCGGAGCGTATCCGCAGGCGCCCAGGCATTCGACGCTTTTCAAAGAAAACTTACCGTCGGGCGTAGTTTCGCCTACAGAAATGCCTAGTTTATTTTCAATATGACGGATAACGTCTTCCGCGCCCATCAGCCAGCAGGAACTGGTGCGGCAAACTTCGATCATACATTTGCCAACCGGTTTAAGGTTGAACATTGAATAAAAAGAAGCAACCTCGTAGACTTCAATATCTTGTAATTTCAAAATTGAAGCGACATAATTCATGGTGGGAACGCTCAGCCAGCCGCCAAACTCCCCCTGCGCTAATTGAAGAAGCGGGATCAGCGCTGACTTTTGTTTATCCGCCGGATAGCGGGCGCATATCTTTTGAGCGACTGCTAAGGTTTCTGCTGAAAATTGAATGGAAGTCGTTTCGGTCGTCATTGAAAGTAAAAATATAAGTTATGCGTCTAATTCGCCGGCAATTACGTTCATTGAAGATAGCGTGATGATAGCGTCGGATAGCATCCCGCCCCGGATCATTTCAGGATATGCCTGGTAATAAATAAAACAGGGCCGCCTGAAATGAAGCCTGTAAGGCGTCCTGCCTCCGTCGGAAATCAGGTAGAAGCCCAATTCGCCGTTACCGCCCTCGACGGCGTGGTATACTTCGCCAGCCGGTATTTTCGCTTCGCCCATCACAATCTTGAAATGGTAGATCAAGGCTTCCATTTTATCATACACCGCCTCTTTGGGAGGCAGGTAAAAATCGGGAAGATCGGCCTTAAATGGACCGTCGGGCATATTTTTCATCGCCTGCTCGATAATGCGGAGCGATTGCCAAATTTCCTCCAGTCGAACCATAAAACGGTCGTAAGTATCGCCACTCGTCCCAACGGGAATATCAAATTCAAAATCTTCGTAGGAAGAATATGGATTAGTCACGCGGACGTCGTAATCTACTCCGGCAGCCCGGAGATTAGGGCCTGTAAAGCCGTAGTTTAAAGCGCTCTCGGCTGAAATTGCGCCGCCGCCGATGGTCCGGTCCATGAAAATCCGGTTGCGGGCAACCAGTTTTTCAAATTCCTTCATTTTTGCCGGAAACTCTTTCATAAACCATTTCAGTTTATCCCAGGCTTTTTGCGGAAAATCCCTTTCCATCCCTCCAATCCGGCCAATATTCGTGGTCAGACGCGCGCCGCAGATTTCCTCGTATATTTCGTAAATATGCTCTCTCCATTGAAACATATATAAAAATCCAGTCATAGCCCCTGTATCTACTGCAATGACCGTATCGCAAACGATATGGTCGGTAATACGGGCCAGTTCCATAATAATCACCCGGAAATACTGGGCGCGCTTAGGAATTTCCGCGCCGATCAATTTCTCCACCGTCATGTGCCAGCCCATATTGTTAATAGGGGAGGAGCAGTAGTTCATCCGGTCGGTCAACGGCGTTATCTGGTAATAAGGGCGATGTTCGCTTAGTTTTTCAAAAGCACGGTGAATGTACCCAATGGTAGAATCGGAATGGACAATGATCTCTCCGTCCATTTTTAATATATTCTGGAAAACGCCATGAGTAGCGGGATGCGTAGGACCCAGATTGAGCGTGGAATATTCTTTTTCCTCTATTGGTTGGAGCGTAGCCTGATCGTTCATAAACGCGTTATATTTTATCGCCCAAAAAAAGCGTCATTCTTATCGTCCCTGGTTCCGTCTTCCAACGGATATTCTTTTCGCATGGGGAAATAAGTCATTTCGTCCATGTTTAAGATTCGTCTGAGGTCGGGATGACCGGTAAATTGTATTCCATAAAAATCATACGTTTCCCGTTCCTGCCAATTGGCGGAGGCAAAAACGGTGGTAGCCGTAGGAACGGTAGGATCATGGATCGGAAAGAAAGTTTTTAATCGTATACGCCAGTTTTCGCCAAGATTATGCAATTGGTACATAACGCCCAGCTCCCGGTCTTTTTGGTCCGGGTAATGCAGGCCGCAAAGCGTGGTCATAAAACGAAAGGAAAGTTCGGTATCGTTATATAAGTATAAAAGCAGGTCCTGAACGACTTCTCTCTTGATGATATAGACAGGAAAATCGTAATGGATTTCCGAATGGGTGATTGCTTCTCCAAACCGGTTGCGTAATCGTTCTCCTACTTTTTCGCTTAATTCCTGAACGTTCATTCTGAGAGTGGTTGGTCTTATGCTGTTTACTAATATGAAATAATTTATTGATTCAAAGCCGCTATTCTATGCCATATTTAGTAAGCATGGATTTATATTCCGGAGAATCGCGTCTGCGTAAAGATTCGTTTTCTACTAAATCCTGAATTTTTAAAATACCTTCCAACACCTGTTCGGGTCTTGGCGGGCAACCAGGAATATAAACGTCAACTGGCATAATGCGGTCTATCCCTTGTAAAACGGAATAAACGTCAAAAATTCCGCCGCTGCTGGCGCAGGCCCCCATACTCAATACCCATTTAGGCTCAGCCATTTGTTCGTACACCTGTCGCAGAATAGGGCCCATTTTCTTGGCGATCGTCCCCATGACCATCAGGAGATCCGCCTGACGCGGAGAAAAACTCAAACGCTCAGAACCAAAACGCGCCAGATCATAATGAGAAGCCATAGTGGCCATAAATTCTATTCCGCAACAGGAAGTGGCAAAAGGCAGGGGCCACAAAGAATTTTTTCTTGCTAACCCCACCACTTTATCAAGTCGGGTAGCAAAAAAACCGACTCCTTCCAAACCTGCGGGCGTATTTTCTGCGGAAATATTGACCCCCGGCAATTGAATTGTATCGCTCATACCTATTTTTCTTAAACTCAAAGCGGTTATTTGCTCAGGAATTTACTCCCATTTTAAAGCCCCTTGTTGAATAATATAAAAAAAGCCGATCATAAATATGGCTATAAACGCCGTCATTTCTCCCAAACCCTGCAAACCGAGCGCTTTAAAGTTAACCGCCCAGGGATACATGAAAATCACCTCTACATCGAACAACACAAATAAAATAGCGACTAAAAAATACTTAATCGAAAAAGGTAGTCGCGCGTTGCCTTGCACTTCAATACCGCACTCAAAAGTTTCCTCTTTGACTTTTGATTTTTTATGCGGCCCAAGCCAATGAGTTGCCAACATGGTAACGACAATGAAGCCGATAGCGGCCCCCATCATCATTAAGATGGGTAAGTAAGTGGATAAACTGGATTGCGCGACCATATTTTATTTTTGGCAAAGTTAATATTTAATCAACTCTAATTATATACCGAACGTAAAAAATTAAACGTTTGACCCTATATTATAAGAATTATAAAGCTTAATGGCATATTTTTCTTGCAAGATAACATTCTGTACAACAATGTATTACACAAAATGTTTTATAATGAAAGGGTTTTTATCAGTTATTTATATACATTATAAACAAGATTAGCAATGTTTTTTTTCATGCGCTATCAATCGCTAAAGATTTATTTTACCGCTTTAATTCTTGCACTGAACATTTCCTGCGGCGTTACTCAGGAAAGGCCGTGCAAAGAAATTACAGGTTATTTTCCAGCCTGGCGATGGTATGCCAGAAATAAACTGGTCAATCCTAAAACCATTGCTTACGCTAACTATACCATCATCAACTACGCTTTTTTTAAACCCGAAATCAACGGATCCATAGCGGGCGTGGATTCTTTTGCAGAAACTTCCATTCTAAAAGGGGAGACCAACTGGTCGACTAACCCGGTATCTTATTATTCAAATACTTCTCTCATAGATTTGGCGCATTCCCACAAAGTTAAAGTTCTTCTTTCTATCGGCGGCTGGACGCTTTCCGGCAATTTTTCCGCAATAGCGGACGATGAACATAAACGATCGGCCTTTGCCCGTTCCTGCAAAGCGTTGATCTCAGAATACAATGCCGACGGTATTGATATTGATTGGGAATTTCCAGGCTTTTCTGCCGCCGGAAAAAACAGTATAGATAAACATAATTTTACTTT
>JBBRMZ010000187.1:0-9070 GCA_038230555.1 Chitinophagales bacterium | reverse complement strand
GCGGAATTGTCCCGCAAAGGGGAATTTCAAAAAGCGCATAACGAATTGTATTCGGCGGAAGCCGTCAGCGTCGAACCCGAAAAATCCAAAAACCCGGAAATAAAAGGGCTGGAAGCGATGAAAGAGAAAGATCGTAAATTCAACGAGACGATTCAGGAAGTGCACAGCATACGCGTTTCCGAGCCAATTATTGAAGGCAATTTTTTTTCGGTCGGATTAAATATGGATATTACCCGGAAAGACGGGAAGCGGTTCAACATGGACGAGATCTGCGTCTATGAGGTAAAGGAGGGAAAGATCATCCGGGAGATCTTTCATTATTAACGGTTTTACTAACGGGTTGCCCTAAAAAGAAAAGTCTTGAAGCGCGGACGCGCTCAAGACTTTTTTACGTGACGGAGGCGGGAGTCGAACCCGCACACCTTGCGGCGTACGCACCTGAAACGTATGCGTCTACCAATTCCGCCACTCCGCCAGTAAGGAGCGTAAAAGTACGGGTTCGGAAATTAAAATCCAAAAGAAAGTGAAAATAAATAGCTGTTAGCTTTTAGCTATGCGCTACGCAACCTATAATTTATTGGCTATGAACAAATTGTAAAAAGCTGCAACGCCGTTTATATTTGTCTTTGCGTTCTAAATTTAACGCTATACCGGCCCCGCGGCCGCAGGCGAAAACGGAGGGCTAAATCAGATATTTTATTTCTTCAGAAATTAAATTGTATTAACTTTGGGGCTTTCCTTGCGCAACGTCGCCAAACTACTTTATTCAAAAAAGTCAGAAATTATATATGAAATTTAGCGTTTCTTCTTCCGAATTGCTCAAGCATTTACAACTTGCGGGGGGAGCTATCGGTTCCAATCCCGTTCTTCCCATTTTGGAAGATTTCCTTTTTACCATCGAACAAAATACGCTGACCATTGCGGCCACCGACCTGGAAACGACCATTTCTACTAAACTGGAAGTAACCGCAGACGGCGACGGGCAGGTAGCCGCGCCGGCAAAAATGTTGATGGATACGCTTAAAGCGCTTCCGCAGCAACCGATCACTTTCCACATTAACGAAGAAAATTTTGGCATAGAACTAACTTCTTCCTACGGCAAATATAAACTGTCGGGAGAAAACGGCGGGGACTTCCCAAAAATCCCCGAAGCGGAAGACGTGGAGCATCTGAGCGTTCCGGCGCAAACTTTATCTTACGGCGTCTCTAAAACCATTTTTGCAACCAGTTCCGACGAATTACGCCCGGCCATGACCGGCGTGTATTTTAAAGTCGAAAGCGATAAACTCACGTTTGTAGCTACTGACGCCCATAAACTGGTCCGCTATTCGTTTACGGACGTGCAGGGCGACGTATCCGCCTCTTTTATTTTGCCTAAGAAAGCGTTGAACCTGCTCAAAAACTCATTGCCGCACAATGAAGACGTTAAAATATCCTATAATAAATCCAACGCTTTTTTCCAGTTCGGCGACGTGCGCCTGTCGTGCCGCTTGATCGACGCCCGCTACCCGGATTATAACGCCGTGATCCCTTTGGATAATCCGTACCTCGTCACGGTCAACAAAGCGGATTTTCAGAATTCGCTAAAACGGATCGCTATTTACGCCAACAAAACCACCAACCAGGTGGCCCTCACCATCTCCGACGGCAGCCTGAATATTTCGGCGCAGGATCTGGATTTTAGCAACGAAGCCACCGAACAGCTTCCCTGCACATACACAGGCGCGCCGCTAACCATTGGTTTCAACGCCAAATTTTTAGTGGAAATGTTGAACGTGCTCGAGAGCGAGGAGGTCAGCCTTGAACTCTCCTCCCCTACCCGCGCCGGGATTTTGCGCCCCGTAGAAAAAACGGTCGGCGAGGATATTTTGATGCTGGTGATGCCGGTGATGTTGAGTAATTAAAATAAAACTTTATTTATCCACCCATTCCTTAAAGTCTTTCACCCGTTCTCTGCTTACAAGAACGTCTTCTTTAGCTACAGGCAGTAAATCTAACTTCAATCGGTTATTAAAATAAGGATGGATTTTCTGGATAGCGTCTATTTTAACGATGAGTTTGCGGTTGACGCGAAAAAAGTAAGAAGGACGTAATAGGGGCTGGAGTTGATCAAGGGTTTGCTCCACAAAGTATTTTTTCGCGCCGGTCGTTTGCAACTGCACCATATTGTCTTCCGAGAAAAAATAAGCGATCTGATCGAGATTGACGTGGATCATGCTTTGACCGGTTTTGACCAAGAAGCGTTCTTTATATTCGGGTTTGGGCGTCATGGATTGAAGCAATCGCTCGAAAACCAATTTATCGGGCAGGGGCGCGGTGGTATGTAGGCGGTCAAACTTTTCAAAGGCGGCGGTTAGTTCAAGCGCGTCGATGGGTTTTAAGAGATAATCGACACTGTTTACTTTAAATGCGCGCAACGTATACTGGTCAAAAGCGGTAGTGAAAATAACGGGCGCGCGAACATCCGTCTTTAAAAAAATATCGAAACTCAGGCCGTCGGCTAATTGAATATCCATGAAAACGAGGTCGGGCGCCGGGAAGGCGTTGAACCAGGCGACGGCGGCTTCTACGCTGTCTAATACGTCGAGTATTTGAGCGGCAGGCCTGGCAAGGCGAATCAATTGACAGAGGCGTTGGGAAGCGGGATATTCGTCTTCTATAACCAGTATTTTTGTAGTCATGCCTCAATCAGGAAATTTTCACTTTTTTATTTGTCTTGATCAGCGGCAGGGATACGCTAAAATTATCTGATCCCATCATGATTTCTATATTTTTTCCGGTCAGTATCTCGTAACGGTCGCGAATATTATTCAGACCGAAACCGGTGGAATCCGTTACCTGATTTTTCTTTTGCAGGTTATTGGTCACCGTCAGCCGGTCGTTAAGAACGGCGGCGGAGATCGTTAAAGGCCGTTGGGCGGAAACAACGTTGTGTTTGATCGCGTTTTCAAACAACATTTGCAAAGACAAGGGGACGATCTCGTCGTCCATAAAAGCTTTATCCACGCGGATATTGCATTGCAGGTTTTCGCCGAACCGTTCTTTCAGCAAAAAGATATAGGATTGCAGGAAATCCAGTTCCTCCTGCAGCGGTACTTTATCGCGGTCGCGGGTTTCCAGAATATACCGGTACACTTTCGCCATTTTTTCAACGAACCGAACCGCTTTTTCCGGGTTTTCCGGGATCAGGTAAACGAGGGTGTTGAGGCTGTTGAATAAAAAATGAGGGTTGACCTGGTTGCGCAGGCTTTCGAGTTGCGAGCGCGTATTAGCTTTCTCTAGTTGTTCTTTTTGTACAAGCGTTATTTTTAGCCGTTGAAAAAAATAAGCGCTTTCATAAATGGCCGTCACGAGCGCGAGGCTAATGAGCGAAGCAGCGTAAATCTGACCATGCGTTTGTAATTTAGTCAGGTTGATCTGAAAAACGTTCATCATGACGCCTTCTACAACCAGGTTCATCAAACCGCAGGTAAAAATAGTAAAAGAAAAAGTAGCCGCCGTTTGCCAGATCAACCTTTTGAAAACATCCTCGAACTTGGGAAATTTGTAATGCAGGTACATAATGATCTGCTTGTTCAGCGCCCAATAGATGGCGGTATATAAAATAGAAACAAGCGCCTGCATTAGATATTCAGGATGCGATAACGGCAAATTAAAAAAGACCGCCGGCACAAAAAAGCCAATAAGAATGGTTCCGATGATCCTGAACCAACGATCGTCAAAATGCAATATTTCTTCCTGTGCAGTTCTCATGCCTTCTTCTGTTGAATAGCGGCGACGGTTTTTTCAATTCCTTTACTATAAGCCGTCGGCTGAACCGCCGGGAACGCTTTTTCAAACTTGGAGGAATCAACGATATACGGAAAATTATTCTGGTACATCATTTCTGACACTTCCCGGATTGTCGGATTGAATAAACCGGCCAGCGAAACCATAAAGTTATTCAGTTTTCGGTACTTCGGCGCGACTTTTAAAATCTGCGCTGTCAGTTCCACATATTCTTTGCCCGTTAGCGGGTTTTTATGGGTCGGCAAATGCCAGATCTGTCCGTCGGCTTGGTGGTTAGTACCCAGAACGGCAAGCGATTGGATAATATCTTCCGTATAAGTAAAGGAGTGCGGAACGTCGTCTTTGCCGAGCCAGTTAGCTTTTTTGCCTTTAACGAGGTTGCCGATCACCGTATCGTTCAAAACGCTGTGGTTATGGCCGGGGCCGTAAAAATCGGCGGCGCGGGCAACGACGCCTTTTAACCCTTTATTTTTCATGGCGTCCGTCATCAGATTAGCGATTTCCGTGCGGACGACGCCTTTTTTAGAAACTGGCCGGTCGGGCGTTTCCTCAGTCATCGGGCCGTCTACCTTCCCGTACGTGTAGACGCTGTCTAAAAATACCAGTTTGCCTCCGTGTTGCAGGCAGGAGTCGATCACATTTTGCATCAGAACCGGCCAGTCTTTTTGCCAGATTTTCAGGTTATACGGCAAACCCGCGCAAAGATAAACGACGTCCGATCCTTTTACAGCATCGGAAAGCGGCCCGGCTTGCAGCGCGTCGGCCTGCATGAATTCCCACGGGCCGGTGAAGACGCTTCTACCGACACCGCGAACTGGAAGTTTCTTTTGTAATAATAGTCGGGCGAGCCCTTCGCCGATGACGCCGTTGATTCCAATGATTGTGTGCATATTTTTGAAATTGAGCGATGAATTCATAAAGCGGCAACGATTATTTTCTCCGCATAAATTTTCTTATAATAAAGCTAATTGCAGTCGGCTAATAGCTGTTAAAACTGTATCCGATACAATATATCCGGGAAAAACCCAATTTGCTTGACGTCGTTGATCTGGTTGGTTGCTTTATTATACCTTCTTTGAAAAACATTGACGTGGTTGGTGATATTCTCCAGGTCGATATAAAAATGCTGGGAAAATTTACGGGTTGCGCTGTTGATCAGGTAGCCGATCTTGAAATCGAGCCGGAAATAGGGGTTCGATTGTTCGCTGAAAGCAAGGTTATCGAAAAATATCTCCGTATGCGCGGCTTGTGAAGCGGCCAGATCGACGGGCGTATAATACCGGCCGCCGGCAGCCGTAAGTTTGGTATCGAGCGTCAGAGCGTTTCGTTTGGCGGCGCCCATTTTGATTTCCCGACCGGCCAGAATATTCAGGGTATATTTCCCATTGAACGCGGTATTGCGCTCTACGCCGTCGCTGCCTTTATATTTGGAGTCGTAGAGCGAACCGGTGAACAAACCATAGTAGCTGTCGCTGAAGAATTTTTCGACTGTTAGTTCCAGGCCTTTGTTAGCTCCGGTTCCCGTATTTTTCAGGAAGCCTTTTTTAGGGAATACAAAATCGCTGCCATCGTTCAGGACGGAATAGGAGGAAAGCAGGGTCTCCACGGGAACCTGGTCGAGCGCCTGGTAATAAGCTTCGAGCTTGGCGCGCCAGTCGTTTCCGAGATGGACGTCGTAGCCAACGACAAAATGGTTGGCGCGGGTGTAATCCAAGCCGATATTGGTCCGCTCGTATTGATTGACGCCGATCTGCGCCTGGTAAAACAGCGTTGGCAATGATTGGGTCTGATGGTGTAAACCGTAACCGAAATTGATGGTTTGGTTGGGCAAAATATGCCAGTTAAGCGCCAGGCGGGGTTCGACAGCCAATTGTTGATTCAGGTTGGAATATTGCGTGTGGAGGCCCGCGTTGAAAGTCAGTTTTGAATTGAAACGATATTGCGCCTGTGCGTAAGCCTGGGTCAGCCAACTGGTCGCCGTGTCGTCGCGGTTGAATACCCACGGCGTCGATTCAGTTTGCGCGTTCTCCCGGGTCTGGTTAAAGGCGTTTAGGTTGGCGTGTTCGATCAAAAAACCGGCGCGTAGGGTCATGCGGGCGTTGTATTTTTTATTGATATACGACGAAAGGCGAACGGCCTGGTTGACGTCCTTGGTATGCACCACCTGAATGCGCTGATCGCTGACATAATCATACGCGTCGTATTGATCTTCGACGGCGGAAGCCGACAGAACCGTACGGATATACGTATTTTTATCCAGTAAGTAATTGTGTTTCAGCCCGATCAGTCCGAGTTTAGCCTTGACGTAATCATCCTGCGTCGGGTCTGCAAAAATATCGGTTGGCTCGGTCTCTTTGGCCAGGAAATTGACGTTGGACGCCCCGGCGATCCCAAAAACAGAAAATTTGCCGTATTTGGTATTCCCCAGGTCAATATTCACGGTCAGGTCGCGGTAAACGGGGACGGCTTTGGTGCCGATGTTCAGGCCGACCGCGTTCGCAACTTCCGTAAAAGAATTTCTGAACGCGATCAGGTAAGAGCCGTTACTGGCTTTGTTGAGCGGCCCTTCCGCCATCGCCTCTAAACCGCTGAAAGCGGCCAACTGGAAAGTGTACTCGTTCTTGTCTTTATTGCCGTTGCGGAAGTTAATATCAAACACGCCCGCCAGCGCGTTGCCGTATTCGGCGGGAAAAGCGGACGTCAGAAAATCCGAGGCGCCGATCATGTTGGGATTCAAGGCGCTGACGGGTCCGCCTGTCGTGCCGAGCGTAGAAAAATGGTTGGGGTTAGGCGTCGGGACGCCTTCGATGCGCCAAAGGACGCCTGTAGGGGAATTGCCGCGAACGACAATATCATTGCGCGAATCGTTGGCGACGGCGACGCCCGCAAAGTTGCCGACCAAACGGGAAACATCGTTGCGGCCTCCGGAAAAACGCTGCACTTCTTCGACGTTGAAAGACCGGGCGCTGATGGTCGCCATTTCGTTGCGCGCCTTGTCCTTATCAGCTTCCGCTTTGACGACCACCGCATCGAGCGTATTCAGGGATTCTTCGAGGAAGACCCGGAGAACGACTTCTTTTCCGGAAGTGACTTCCACGTTCGGCAGTACCTGATCGGCGTAACCGATGAAATGGATGACGAAAGCCTGCCTGCCGAGCGGGACGTTTGGAATCTGGAAATTCCCTTCAACGTCGGTGGCCGCTCCCAGGGTTTGCCCGGCGGCCCGCAGCGAAACGACGGCGCCCGCGAGCGGCGAGCCGGATTGTTTGTCGGAAACGACGCCGCGGACGATCTGCGTCTGGGCCTGGAGACCGAGCGCCGAGCAGAAAATAAATAAAAGCAAGGCGAATAGATTTTTCATAACGGGCGATTTTTTATGAGTCGGTTAACAGTATTCCGATGAGGCAAAAGTGCGGGCGGCGGGCGAGGAAACCAAGCGGAATCGGGCGAGGCGTCTGAAAACGGGGGCGAGGGGTAAAAATAAGGCATTGAATCGTTGGCGACGGAAAACGGAACAGGAACAGGGCGCAGATTATTAGGGGTTAAAAACCAGCAAAAGCGGTTTAACGCCGCGCTACCTTTTGTGGATATTCAACCATAAACCAGGATAAATACGGCGTTTTTGAGGCGCCTTTTAGTTCCGCCTTTTCCCAAACTGACTACATTCCGAGGGGGTTGGTCAGACCTGACTCATACCTGACTCATACCTGACTTATATGTGCATTATATACGGCTTATATACGGCTTATGTACGGCTTATGTACGGCTTATGTATGACTCAGGGGGTTGACGAATAAGGGTGGTTATTTAGGAGGAAAGGGCGTGCGGGCTCCTCCGGTTACCTTTCCGCGTTGCCGCTCCATTCCGCTATTCCATCTTTCTTTTTTTGCTCAAAGACAAAGCCGGACAGACTGCCGTCTCACTGGGGGGCGACCACCCGGAATCCAATGTTGCTGTCCCGGCTCGTTGGAACGTTGCCGTGCCGGCCCGCGACGCGGCAGTCCTGCGGTACGTAGTACCAACTGCCGCCGCGGATCGCGCGGTAAGTACCTGAAGAAGGACCTTTCGGGTCTTTTACAGAACTGTTTTTATAATATTCTGCACTGTACCAATCATTGCACCATTCCCAAACGTTGCCAGACATATCGTGAACGCCTAACTCGTTGCCATTTTTAATTCCCACAGGATGGGGTTTGCTGCCGGAGTTATCACTATGCCAGGCAACGCTGTCCAAGTCGTCCGAACCGCTAAATTTATAGCCTTTGGAGGCGACGCCGCCCCGGGCGGCGTATTCCCATTCAGCTTCCGTCGGCAAGCGATATGTATTGTCCGTTTTTTTAGAGAGCCAGGCGCAATACGCTATGGCGTCCTCCCAGGAGACGCCAACAATGGGTAAAGTGGAAGCGTTACGGGAATATCCTACTCTTAAATAATAATTATCCTTTCCGGTTTCTATATGATATTTATTTCCTTTTTCCAACCATGTGGGATAACGGCTTTGAGTTTCGTCGGCGAAATGCAGATATTGTTCAACGGTGATTGCAAATTTGCCGATGTTGAAATCGCTCAGGGTGACGGAGTGGATGGGTTTTTCAACGTCATACTCATTACTCCCCATTTTAAAAGTTCCTTCTTTGACAGAAACCATTTCGGGAAAGTAGGCTTCGGCTTTTTTTTTCGCTTCGGCAAGACGCGCTGTTTCTTCCCGGCGTTCCTTTTCTTTTCTTGCGGCTAATTCTTCGGCTTCTCTTTTAGCTTTAGCCCCGGCGAGACGAATTTCTTCTTCTTTTATCGCTTTTTCCGCCGCCGCTTTATCTAAGTCCGCCTGATCTTTTTGGCGCCTGAGTTCCTTCTGTTTTAGGCGAGCTTCCTCTATAAAGTCGCCCGTTTTATACTCATTGATGAAATGGGCGTAACCAAGAATCGTGTTTTTTTGGCAGGCTTCTTCCCAATCCCATTCGCGGGGTAATTTTAGCGCTTTCGTTATCAGGGGACTTTCCGGAAAATCCATGATAAAGTCTTCGAGCAGCCATTTACTCCGGCTTTCCGAGGCTTTTTGGAAAGCGGCGGCATCTGCGGGTTCGAGGGTTTTTTTATGAAAAACATATTGACCGCCCCGGCTGTCGACATTTTTAAGTTCCCTGAACTCCGGCTTCTGCTCGCTGTTTTTGTAAACGGCGGCCTGAACTTTCCTACTGAGTTCAGTAAACGGGAGATGGGCTTCTACGTTTTCCCGGAGAACCTTGATGAGATATTTTGCAAAAGGGCTATGTTTACCACG
>JBBRMZ010000186.1:0-9105 GCA_038230555.1 Chitinophagales bacterium | reverse complement strand
CCCGCCACCGGCGAAATGAGCACCATCGTGCTGGGCGTTAACGACCAGGAGATCAAACCGGACGTCCATATTTTTTCCAACGCATCCTGCACGACCAATTGCCTGGCGCCGATGGTGAAGATCCTGGACGAAAACTTTGGTATTGAAAATGGTTTTATGACCACTATTCACGCTTACACCGCCGACCAAAATCTACAGGACGCGCCGCATAAAGATTTGCGCCGCGCCCGTTCTGCGGCGGTGAGCATCATCCCGACCTCTACAGGCGCGGCGAAAGCGGTGGCTTTAGTCATGCCGCACCTGAAAGGAAAATTGAACGGCAACGCTATGCGCGTTCCCGTGCCGGACGGCTCTGTGACCGACTTTACGGCAGTCGTCAAAAAAACTGCTACCGTAGAAGGAATTAACGCCGCTTTCAAAAAAGCTTCTGAAGAAGGCTTAAAAGGCCTGCTCGAATATACGACCGATCCAATCGTTTCCATCGACATCGTCGGCAACCAGCACTCCTGCATTTTCGACAGCCAGTTAACGATGGTCATCGGGAATACCGTTAAAATTATCGGCTGGTACGACAACGAATCCGGTTATTCCGCGCGCTTGGCCGATCTGGCCGTTCGCGTAGGAAAGATGGGTCCCGTTACCGCATAATATTGTTTTTCGCAAATCAGCGGCAGGCAGACGTTCTAACAATTTTGTTTACTGCCCTGCCGCTATTTTTTAATTCTCCTCGGCGACCTCTGAGGCCTCCCCTATTTCCAATCATATATGCAGCAAATCAATTTTGACCATAAAAAAGCCCTCGTTCGCGTAGATTTTAACGTACCGATGGAAAAAGGAACCTATAAAATTACGGACGATACGCGCATCCGCGCGTCCGTTCCGACCATTCAGCATATTCTCGACCAGGGCGGCGCCGTCATCCTCATGTCGCACCTGGATCGCCCTTTGAAAAAACTGAAAGAGGACGGCTCTATCGACGTCGAGCGCTTTACGCTTCGCCACGTCGTCGATCATTTGTCGAAACTTTTAGGCAGGCCCGTCCAGTTTTCGGAAGATTGCATTGGAGAAACGGCAGAAAAAGCCGCCGCCGCTTTGCAGCCTGGTCAGGTATTGCTGCTGGAGAATACGCGCTTCCATAAAGGCGAAGAAAAAGGCGACGAAGAAATGGCCAAACAACTGGCAAAACTGGGAGACGTCTATATCAACGACGCTTTCGGCAGCGCCCACCGCGCTCACGCTTCCACGACCACCGTCGCCCATTATTTTGATAAAGACCACAAAGCGTTTGGTTTCCTGATGGACGCCGAGATTAAGAACGCGAACAAGGTACTGGACCATCCCGACCATCCGACCACCGCGATCATCGGCGGCGCGAAGGTTTCCGATAAGATCCTGATCATCGAACGCCTGATGGAAGTGGTGGATAACCTGATAATCGGCGGCGGCATGGCCTATACGTTCATCAAATCGCAGGGCGGCAAGATTGGGAATTCCCTTTGCGAAGACGATAAGCTCGATCTCGCTAACGTCCTGATCAATAAAGCCTGGGCGCGAAAAGTCAATTTGCTATTGCCTGCCTATTCGGTGATCGCCGATAAATTCGCGCCCGACGCGCAATCCTCCGAAACGCTGAGCGACAACATCCCGAACGGCTGGATGGGTCTGGACGTTGGCTCCGCTTCCATCGAAGTATTTGTCAAAACCATCGCCGAATCTAAGACCATTCTTTGGAACGGCCCGATGGGCGTGTTTGAAATGGAAAAATTCGCGCATGGCACGCGCGCCATCGCCGAAGCGGTCGCTGCCGCTACTAAAAACGGCGCTTTTTCTCTGGTAGGCGGCGGCGATTCTGTCGCGGCGATCACCCAAATGGGGCTGGAAAAAGAAGTCAGCTTTGTCTCTACCGGCGGCGGCGCTATGCTGGAGTTTTTGGAGGGCAAGGAGTTGCCGGGGATAGCGGCGATGAAGGAATAAATAGCCGTCAGCTATCAGCCGTCAGCTATCAGCCCTTTGGGGAAGCAAACAATAGAATCTTTTCTTTGATCAAATTTGTTCTTTATGGAAACGAATCCGCGCGCATTACTCATTATTATGGACGGCTGGGGACACGGCGTTCACCGGAAAGCGGACGCTATTGCGCTCGCCAATATTCCGTTCATTAACAGCCTGTACCGGAAATATCCCAATTCTGAGCTCGTTACTTTTGGCGAGCAGGTGGGGTTGCCGGAAGGGCAAATGGGTAATTCCGAAGTCGGCCACCTGAATATTGGGGCAGGCAGGATCGTTTATCAGGAGCTGCCGCGCATCACCAAAGCGATCAAAGACGGCGAATTGCAGAAAAATCCTGTTCTGGTCAGCGCATTTCAATATGCCAAAGATCAAAATAAGCCCGTGCATTTTATCGGCCTGGTTTCCGACGGCGGCGTCCATTCGCACATCAATCATTTGCTGGCGCTGACCGATTACGCACAGGCGGCCGGGCTGCACGGTTTTGTCCACGCTTTCACCGACGGACGCGACTGCGATCCCAAAAGCGGCAAGGGATTTATTAAAACCTTACACGATCATTTGAACGGGAAAAATATAAAGCTGGCGTCCATTATTGGCAGATATTACGCGATGGACCGCGACAAACGCTGGGAGCGCGTTAAACTGGCTTACGACCTGCTGGTCAACGGAACCGGCGAAGCGAATACCGACGCGCAGGCCGCCATTCAAAAGCAATACGACCAGAACATCACCGACGAATTTTTAAAGCCCGTCGTCGTCGATCCCGCCGGGAAAATACAGGACGGCGACCTCGTGATCTGTTTTAACTTCCGCACCGACCGTCCGCGCGAAATCACCGAAGTCCTGACCCAACAGGATCACCCGGATCAGGGTATGCACAAACTCAACCTGCGATATGTCTGCATGACCCGCTACGACCATAATTTTAAAAACGTCGACGTTATTTTTGAGAACGACGACCTGAAAAATACCATCGGAGAAACAATGAGCGCCGCCGGCAAAACGCAGGTGCGCATTGCGGAAACCGAAAAATACCCGCACGTTACTTTCTTTTTTTCCGGCGGACGCGAAAAACCGTTTGACGGAGAACGCCGCCTGATGATCCCTTCGCCCAAAGTCGCTACCTATGATCTGCAGCCCGATATGAGCGCCGCCGGCATTACGGACGCCATCATTGAGGATATCAACAAAAACCAGCCCGACCTGATCGTCCTCAACTACGCCAACACCGACATGGTGGGTCACACCGGCGTTTTTGAAGCAGCCATGAAAGCCGCCGAGACGGTCGACGCCTGCGTGAAGCGATTGCTCGACGTCGCGCTTGCCCACGATTACGGCGGTTTGATCATTGCAGACCACGGAAATTCCGACCACGAACTCAACGACGACGACAGCTCCAACACGCAGCACTCGGTGAATATGGTTCCCTGTTTCTATTTCAGTAAACACGCTGAAGGTAAAAAACTAAAGAACGGCAAACTGGCGGATGTGGCGCCGACGCTGCTGGCCATCCTCGGGATGGAAAAACCGGGGGATATGACGGGGGAAAATTTGATTGAGGGTTAAGAGTATGGCCGGAACGACGAGCGAAATAATTGGGCATTCCTTTTCCAAACCGTTATATTTGTCTGCTGTTTCAGGAATAAAAAAGCATGAAAAAGAAATTCAATGTAACGGGTCTGTGTTTTCCGCGCGAACATTATATGGCGGACGTCTCCAAAAAAATCGCGTTTACGTTTAACATGGTTGAATCAGGCGATTATTTTATCATTAATCGTCCGCGTCAATATGGGAAAACGACCATCTTGTACGCCATTGCGGATATGCTCAGAAAAACGGGCGATTATATTGTCTTTAATACCAGCTTTGAAGGGATTCGCGACGCTGTTTTTACAGAGGAAAAATTATTCGCTTCGGGCTTTGTCGCGCTTTTAGCTAGATATGCGAGCGTGTACGCACCTTTTCTAGTAGATTGGCTAAAGCAAAAAGCGCCTGAAATAAGTAGTTTTGCAAAACTCTCGACGCTTATCACAGATATGGTCAATCTGACCGATCAAAAGATTGTCTTGCTGATCGACGAAGTGGATAAAAGTTCCAACAATCAATTATTCGTCAGTTTCTTGGCTATGCTTAGGAATAAATTCCTGGAGCGACATGATTTCAACACCTTCCATTCGGTCGTTTTGGCCGGCCTCCATGACGTTAAGTCCCTTAAACTCAAAATCAGGCCCGACGAGGAGCAGAAATATAACTCCCCCTGGAATATCGCAGCCGAGTTCACAGTGGATATGAACCTTCAGCCCGCCGAAATTATCCCCATGCTCGAAGAGTATGCATCCGATAAAAAAGTAGAAATGGACGCGGCGCTCATTGCCGAACGCTTATTTTACCATACCTCCGGCTATCCTTTTTTGGTCAGTAAATTGTGCAAAATCATCGACGAAACCCTGACGCCTGAAAAAAAAGAACGAACATGGTCGGCACAAGACATAGATCATGCCGTTCGACGACTGCTTTTTGAAAATAATACTAATTTTGATTCCCTCGCTAAAAATTTAGAGAACAGCCCGGAATTGTACCGGTTAATTTATAGAGTAGCGATTGACGGAGAGCCCGTTTCATTTAACCCCATTGATCCGACGATCAATTTTGCCATGTTATACGGCATATTTGTTGTCAAAAATGAAAGGCTGCGCATCCACAATCGTATCTATTATTCCATTTTGACGAATTATATGACGACCAGAATGGAGCTTTCGTACCTTTCCAGTAGCGCCGATCTTGGCGGCGGTTTTAGAAAGGCAGATAAAACCTTGAACATGGAATTGATCCTGCTCAAGTTCCAGGCTTTTATGCGGGAGCAATTTAGCGGTAAAGACCGCGATTTCCTCGAACGAAACGGCAGGCTGGTATTTTTAGCTTTCTTAAAGCCGATCATCAACGGATCGGGCCATGATTTTAAAGAACCGCAAATTTCAGAGGAACGAAGGCTGGACGTGGTGATTACTTATTTTCAACACAAATATGTGGCGGAACTCAAAATCTGGCGCGGCCTGGAGGCCCACGCCGAAGGACTTGAACAACTGGCCGATTATCTGGACCGCCTCGCGCTTTCGGAAGGCTACTTGCTGATCTTCGACCATTCCAAAAAGAAAACCTGGAAAAGCGGCTGGGAAGCGACTAACGGCAAGAAGGTATTCGTAGCGTGGGTGTAAAAACTAATTGTCTTTATATTTCAAATCTACATTTGTGAAAGCGATCTTTAAAAAAGCTTGGGGATACCAGGGCGACGTCCTAAATTTGCCGGTCAAAAACATTGATGAAGCCGTCGCTTTTTACGAAAATCAACTGGGCTTCCGGGTAATTTCAAAAAAGGACGTGCCCGTCCGGTCGGTTACGCTTGGCAGAGACGATATTCAAATAGCGCTTAACGAAAACGGTGGCGATCCTGCGCAGGACGGTAGTTTTTTTGAAGTGGACGACGTGGAAACGGCTTTCAATGAACTGAAAGCGAACAGGTTGGAAAAAGCGCCGTCGGACTTTTCAACGGAACAACACGGCGGGCATTCTTGGAAAGCCTTTTACATCGTTGCGCCCGACGGACTTTGTTATTGTTTGGGCGAAAGAAAAGTTTGAATATAATCTTAAAAGAACCCCTATTCAAATTATATTATGGAAGTACATCATCACCCGGAAGTTGAGAAAAAAGGGATAAAAGAATATCTTTTAGAGGGCCTAATGATATTTCCCGCCGTTACAATGGGCTTTATCGCTGAAAACGTGCGGGAAAATAGGACGAACCGGGAGAAAGAAAAGGAATATATTATTAGCCTGGTCAACAACCTGCAGGAAGA
This sequence comes from Chitinophagales bacterium, assembly GCA_038230555.1. Taxonomy (GTDB): domain Bacteria; phylum Bacteroidota; class Bacteroidia; order Chitinophagales; family Saprospiraceae; genus JAAFJT01. Next base: position 3,241 of record JBBRMZ010000186.1, on the reverse strand, counting down.
CACCACGCTGTTGCGCTATGCCATTAGCGATAATCAACATAAAATTACGGGCCTGGACAGTTTGCTCTCCTTATCCTATAAAAATCTGTCCGAACCTGCTACCCGCAAATTATTATATAAATATTCCACTAATTATATCAGTTTTTATTCCGCTTTTTTTAGTAGCGACGCTACCTTGCTACAGCTAAAAAATTCCGGGGGTCTTCAATATATCAAGCGCGGCCATGTCGCAGACAGTATTGCAAAATACGACCAGGTAATCAGGGGAATTTATGCGGCGGAGAAGCCTTATTCAAAAGCGATCGACGACGCCATGGACGCCTTGAGCGAACTAATCGTCTTTAATGTACAAGGGGATACCGCTTATTATAAAAACGGTAGTTATACCAACAAAACCCTTCCTTTGCTCGACGCCAACCCGCAAAAGATTAAGCTGTTTTTTAATAAAATCAGTTACGAACGGGGATGGACGCAAAATTATATTAATAATTTAGAGGAAAGGCGTCCATTTGCCTTTCGGTTAATCGAGCTTCTAAAAAAAGAATACAACCTCTGAGCGATATTCGGCGAAACGGAATCCATACGCTTTAAGAGCTGGAACGATCGGCCTCATCTATCAGCGCCCATTTTTATATCCGATACTTTATACATTTACGCGATATTTCCATCGCGCTCAATTCAAAGATCATCTTGAAACTCTGGCAAAAAGACGCTTCGCAGTTCGACGCAAAAATAGAAGATTTTACCGTCGGCGCCGACCGCGAACTGGACCTGGCGCTGGCGAAATACGATATTCAAGGTTCTTTGGCGCATATCCAAATGCTGGAATCCGTCGGTTTATTATCCGCCGAAGATTACCGCGCGCTTGCGGAGGCGCTTAAAAGGCTCTACACGACCGCCGAGGCTGGAACGTTTGTCATCGAACCCGGCATCGAAGACGTGCATTCGCAGGTAGAACTCTTGCTGACGCGGGAACTCGGCGAGGCGGGCAAAAAAATACATTCCGGCAGGTCGCGCAACGACCAGGTTTTGGTGGACCTGAAATTGTTTTTCCGGTCGGAGATCCGCGATATTGCTCAACTGACGGAAGGCTTGTTTGAAACCCTGCTACAACAAAGCGAAACCTATAAAGACGTCCTGCTGCCCGGCTATACGCATTTGCAGATCGCGATGGTCTCCTCGTTTGGCTTGTGGTTTGGCGCCTATGCGGAAACCCTCTGCGACGACGTCCAGATTTTGCTGGCGGCTTATAAGATCGTCAATCAGAATCCGCTGGGTTCGGGGGCCGGGTACGGGGGGTCGCTTCCGCTGAACCGGACGCTGACGACCGAACTGCTGGGTTTCGTCGACCTGAACTACAACGTCGTCCACGCCCAAATGGGCCGGGGCAAAACGGAGCAGGCGCTGAGTTTTGCGTTGGGCGCCCTGGGCGCCACACTTTCTAAAATGGCAATGGACGTCTGCCTCTACATGAACCAGAATTTTGATTTTCTGACCCTCCCAGACGAACTGACGACTGGGTCCAGCATCATGCCCCACAAGAAAAACCCGGACGTGTTTGAACTGCTCCGCGCCAAAGCCAACCGGCTGCAATCTCTCCCCATGCAGGTTTTTTCCGTGACGAGCGCGCTGCCCTCCGGCTATCACCGCGATTTCCAACTGCTGAAAGAGATCATGTTCCCCGCGCTTCGCGAGATCAAGGAATGCCTCGAAATCGCGCAATACATGACCAGCCGCCTGATCGTCAAAACCGCCATCCTGCAAGACCCGAAATATAATTATTTATTCACCGTGGAAGCCGTTAATCAACTGGTGCTGCAAGGCGTCCCGTTCCGCGAAGCCTACCAACGGGTCGGCGCGGCGGTGGAGGCGGGCGCATTTTCTATTGACTCCCGCGAAGTGCGACATACGCACGAGGGAAGCATGGGGAATTTGAATTTGGCGGAGATTCGGAGGAAGATGGGGCGGGTGGTTGAGGGATTTGGGTTTAAGGGTTGGGAAGGAAGGATTAGGGAGTTAACAGGGCAGGGTAAACAAAATAGTTGATAATCTTATTGTAATATCAATGAGCATTGTTTAGAGGGCCGGGCGGAAACGAAGTGCTTAAATATCTAATTCTAAGAGCTTTTCAACTATTGCTTTTTGATTGATGATAAAAGAATTTAAAAATTGTACCTTGTCTGGTATAAAAAAGAAAAATAAAATGCTTTTCAACGAATATAATTATTTTGATTATCAATTTCCAGAACCTCAATATTTAGGTGCTAAACATAGACATTTAGCATGGATAAAAAAATTTATACCTGACAATGTAAAAACAGCTATTGACGCTTTTGCGGGTTCACAATCGGTAGCTTTTATGTTCAAACAAATAGGTTTTAAAACTATAACAAATGATTTTCTAAATTTTAATAATCAAATTGGATTAGCACTAATTGAGAATGTAAATATAAAGCTTACAAACACAGATTTAAAAATTCTTTTTCAACCTGCTAAAAATAAAGAAGATTTTAGTCTTGTAGAAAATATTTTTACGAACATATTTTTTGAAAAAGAAGAAGCTATATTTCTAGATAATTTTAGAGCAAATATTTCCCTGCTTGAAAATCCTATTAAGCAATCTATAGCTTTTACCGTAATTAATCGAAGTATGACGAGAAAGATTACTATGGGACATTTTGCTCACACTCAAGCACTGGTTTACGCAAACAACGCTGAAAGAATAAAGCGTAACCGAAGTTTAATCAGGCCAATTAAAGATATCTTTGAGGAAATACTTCCAAAATATAACAATGCCATTTTTGATAATGCCAAAGATAATCAGAGCTTTAATAAAAATATATTGGAATTGTTACCAAAAGTTAAAAACATAGATTTGGCTTATTTTGACCCTCCATACTGCGATAGCCACGCAGATTACCAAGGTTTTTACCATTTGCTTGAAACTTATACTGAATATTGGAAAGATAAAGAATTTATAAACGGGATAAAACGATATGAACCGCAAAGGTTTAGTGGATTCGATAAAAAAAAATACATTGTAAAATCATTTGAAAAACTTTTTGAACTCTCCGAAGAAATACCTCATTGGTTAATCAGTTATAAGTAGTATGCATTAAATAAACGCTAAAATTCGTATCTTTGTGGATGATCAAAGCAAATCAACTCACACAGACGGAAGTATCGACCTTGCGGGAGGCTCAAAAGAACTCGGATAAGGCGCATTTCAGGAACCGGTGTT
>JBBRMZ010000185.1:0-9173 GCA_038230555.1 Chitinophagales bacterium | reverse complement strand
TTGGCGGCTATAGCGTAGGGGATCCACCTTTTCCCATTCCGAACAGAGTAGTTAAGCCCTGCCGCGCTGATGGTACTGCACCCCTGAGTGTGGGAGAGTAAGTCGCTGCCAACCTGATATAATAATATAAGCCTCCAAAGCTCCCAAAGTGAACACTTGGGGGCTTTGCGCGTGGTAAGGCAACAAACGCTGTTAAACTATGCCGGAAAAACCAACCGACAACAACAGAACAAGGCGCTATATACGGGCGAGGGGGTAGAACGTCGTTTTTCTGGGTTTTTAATAGTAAAGATCCCTCTTTACGGAATTTTCTGTCGTATAAAGTACGCGCTATAAAGAGTGTTTCGACCATTAGATTTTGACACAACAAAAATTATCATAGAACCAGCTATATTTGAGTTTTATAGTAACACTGTCTCGCCATGTTATTCAATTCGGTTGAGTTCCTGATCTTTTTTCCTGTTGTAGCGGTTTTGCATTTTCTTTTGCCGCATTATTACCGATGGTTTCTTCTATTAGGAGCGAGTTGTATTTTCTATATGTATTTCATTCCGGTTTATATTTTGATATTGATCTTTACGATCATTATCGATTATTTTGCGGGGATATGGATTGAGGACGCGGCGTCGCAGAAATTGAAGAGGCGGTTTTTGATTGGGAGCATTACAGCTAATGTTGGCGTTCTGGCTGTATTTAAATATTATAATTTTTTTATTGGCAATCTGAATGTAGCGTTTCATGATTTGCCTTTGCTAAAAATAGCGTTGCCGATAGGTTTGTCTTTTCACACTTTTCAGGCGATGAGTTACACGATTGAAGTGTACAGGGGGAGGCAGAAAGCGGAGCTGCAACCGGGGATATATGCATTGTATGTCATGTTCTTTCCGCAACTGGTAGCGGGGCCGATCGAGCGGCCACAAAATATTCTTTATCAATTTTATGAAGAAAAATACTTTGATTATCAGCGGGTAACGGACGGACTGAGACGGATGTTGTGGGGATTTTTTCAGAAGATCGTTATCGCAGACAGGCTGGCGATCTTAACGGACCCGGTCTTTAACCATCCGCGCGATTATAACGCGCCGAGTATATTTGTGGCCGTTGTGTTTTTTTCTTTCCAGATATTTTGCGATTTTGCGGGATACTCGGATATAGCGATTGGGTCGGCGCAGGTATTGGGGTTTAGGTTGATGGAGAACTTTGACCGGCCCTATCATGCGCGGAGTATTTCGGAATTTTGGAGCCGGTGGCATATTTCCTTGTCGACCTGGTTCAGGGATTATTTATATATTCCGTTGGGGGGGAACCGGGTTTCTATTCAACGGCGTTATTTTAATTTGTTCATTGTTTTTCTAATCAGCGGGTTTTGGCACGGGGCGAACTGGACTTTTCTCGTCTGGGGAGCCATACATGGTTGTCTGTTGATCTTTGAAATCATGTCCGCGCCAGTAAGGAGAAATTTATCCAAATGGAGCGGGATCGCTCAGGCGCCGAAGTTGAAAGGAGTTGTTGAACGGTTGGTTACATTTACTCTGGTCGCGCTTGCCTGGATATTTTTTAGGGCGAATACGCTTGGCGACGCGCTATATATGTTACAGAAGGCTCCGCACGGATTGTTGGAGTTGCAATTTTCTTCCGTCCGGGCACTGGCGTCGCAATTGCCGCAATCTTTTGGGATCAAAAACCTTATTATATCTATTTTTGCTATTTTAACGCTGGAGGGGGTTCACGCTTTACAAAAAGAGCGAAAAATTGAACGCGTCTGGGGTTTGCAACCTGCGTTGTTGCGGTGGAGTTGGTATTATGGATTAACTTTAATTATTGTTATTTTCGGCGTCTTTGAAAGACGGCAGTTTATTTATTTTCAATTTTAATTGGTAACTGTGGGGACATAATTACTTGATTTTAAATAGGTTATGTAGATTGAAGGGGCGAATTTTTTATTTTTTACTATATTGATTGTGGTCCTTAAATTTAGTTTTAAATTAGTTTTGTATCTCGGTTTGGTATTCGGGTCGCTATATGGGGTGCAACGGGTCGTCGACGAAGGGTTGCGTAATTCGGTGTATAAGGAATTCCAAGTATGGAACGATATTTATCATTCCCGGATTAATGCCGATCTAATTATCATCGGATCTTCGCGGGCCTCGGCGCATTTTTCACCCCGTATTTTGGACTCTGCGTTGCGTCTTAACTCCTATAATTTTGGTATGGAGGGCTACGATTTTAAGATGCAATATGCGAAGCTGCGGGTTTATTTAGAACATAATCAGCCGCCTGCTTATCTTATCAGCAGTATGGATATTTATTCCTTATATAAAAGGGACAAGCTTTTTGATTATGAACAGTTTTTGCCTTACCTGAACGATACTATTATTCAAAGGTTGTGCAGGGAGGGATACGGACATAAATTGAACGCTTTAGATTTTTATATTCCTTTTTATAAGTATTATACCGAACCGGCACTTGTGGCGGAAGCATACAATGCACTGGTTTTAAAAACTCCGCCGGCTTCTGGTATTTACTATAAAGGGTTTAAACCATATAACGAACGTTGGAACCATACGTTTGAAAAGTTTAAAAAGGAGCACCCTGAACAGCAGGATCAAGCTGTTTCCAATGATCAGATGGATCTATTTGAAACGTTTTTGGGTGATTGCAGACGCCGGCATATTAAAGTGGCTATGGTTTACTCGCCTGAATTCTATGAAATGCAACAAAATTATAGCGACCGCGATAGTATCATGCAGTTATATACCGACGTTTCCAAAAAATATGCCGTTCCTTTTTTAGATTACTCCAAAGACGCGATGTGCTACGATACGACCTATTTATTAAATTCGCAGCACCTGAATAAGTGGGGAGCGGACGTTTTTACTGAAAAACTGGCTACCGATTTAAAGCGGATACACTGGATCAACGCCTTTTAAGAAGCTAAGGCTATGTCGGAAGCAATCTCCAACTTGGCGTATAAACAATTGGTCAGATCGGAGACGGTGGAATGCAGGTCTGCCTCGTCGTCTTTGATGCGGACGTTTAATTCCCCCTCTAAATAGAATAGCAGCATATTGAATTCCCAGGCGGTCAGGTCCAGGTCGTTATCGAACACTGCGTCCGGAGCTATTTCTTTGTTTCTTCCCAATAGTTTGTTTCTAAGGGTGTTTGCTACCAATTGATGGATTTTTTTCATTTTTTGTTTGTCTACAATTAATAGGGTGATTTAGGTAGTTATGCATTATGAGTTATGAAATTGTAATTCCATCTCAAGTAATTGCATAAATTATGAACAACGTTTGTTTGCGTTGCACTACTTACTTTATTATATACAGAGGGACAGGGAAAAGCGTTGGTTGGGATTAGTAGAAAGATTAAAAAAAGATTGGCGATGTTCGAGCGCTTCAGGGTTAGGGAGCGGGGTTCAGGAATGTTACCGACGGGTCATGTCTGACGGTATTGAATTTTTTGAATTATTGTGTTTTTGGGTACGGACAATCGCCGTTCTGCAGGATTATAGTCTGTGGGGGAATTGGAGGAAGAGGCCGGTTTTAATATTCCAGGCGGGGCGATAGCTGGATGTGGGGCGCAGGGCAAAATCGTAGGCGGCTTCGGCTTTTAGTTTTATGTTTTTAGAAAGGGCAAGGTCGATTCCGGCGGGGATGCGGAGGGCTTCAATATCAATTTTAGGGTTGCGTTTATATTCTTCTTTATTGGCTTCTTCTTCTGACTGTATCTTTCTGAACGTATATTTATTTTTTTCTTCTAATTCGGTATGCGCGAGCAAAGCCAGGCCCAGGTAGGGACGAACGGGGCCGGTCGCAATCAGAAAATACTGGACGCCAAAAGAGAATTGTATGGTTGGTTTTTGAGCGGTGACGTATTTTAACGCATAATCGGGCGTCGGAGGTTTCACAGAGAGCGCCTCGGCGGAGAGGCTGTCCCTTTTGAATCCGTAGATCAGGCCGAGGTATTGGGCTTCGCCGAAAAGCTGAAGCCGGTCGTTTAGGCGAACTCCGCCGCGCAGCCCCATCGTATATCCGTTGGGCTGACGGACGTCGTAACTATTGATGAACACCCAACCGCCGGTAGCCCCGATCTCCCAACCGATCTTATTTGAATCATGCTTGCGAATGACCGCAGGCTGGCCTTCGGCGAAGGAATAAGAGAATTGATCCGAAAGCAGGGACGCCGGTTTAGGCGAAGGCAATAAACCGGGTAGTTCGATATTCTGTATTTTTTTATTTTCTGCCGTTTGCGCGCGCAAGGGAGGCAAGGATGGTTCTGCGTTTATTGCAGGGGAACGATCGCCGGTTGAGGCGGCAACCGGAAAAACCGCCGGATTATTGGCGCTATTGGACGAAGCGGCGATTCCTGGAGCTTTATTGAATTCTTTAGAAGCGGCATGGCCAGGCCTTATCTCCGTCCCGCGAGCGAAAACGACTTTATCTCTTATATCCTTTATATCTATAACGGATTCTTCAAACGAGCGGTCGACCTTTAGGACGGGATGGGCGTTTTCATTTTTGTTTCCGGATTTATAAGTTGATATGGTTATGGACTGACCTGAAAAATCAGCGCCTTCTTTCGGGCGCGGGTTGGAATTAGCGCGACTCTGCCCGTTTTGGACAAGCGGAGGATTATCAGCCGGAGCGGGGGAGACACCGGGCGTCGTTTCCGTAATGCGGGGGGGGATAAATGGATAAGCGGGTTTTACCTTTTGCCGGTTCTCTGTTGTCTGACCGATAGTTCCAGCGCTATTGATTTCATGGCCTGTAAAAAAAGAACCGGAAAGTATAGTTCCGATCATCAGGCCGGCTGCCGCCATATATATCCACCGACGACTTTGCCGGCGCCCATCCTGGACGTCGTTCAACTTATTTTCTAATTTTCCCCATTTAGATTCAGTAAAATTAAAGCCGGACGGCTTGTTCAAACCATCCCTGAATATATCGTCGAAGTCTTTATCGTTCATATCATTATTTTGTTATATCCTTATTTTATTATTCAACAGTAATAGTTCCTTTAATTTTCTACGGGCAATCAGCAAATTAGATCTGGAAGTGGATTCTGAAATATGCAGGGCTTCAGCTATTTCACTGTGTTGATAGCCTTCGACTACGTATAAATTAAAGGTCGCCCGGAAGGACGGGGGCAAGCGTCTGATTAGATTTATAATTTCTTTAGCGGAAATTTGGGCCAGCATGTCGTCGTTGATGGCGTATTCCTGCGCGGCGGTCAAATTTACTATTAAGAGTTGTTCCTGATATTTTTTTAAATAATTTAGAGCAGAACGGATCAAAATGGTATGCAGCCAGGGGCGAAAGGGTAAAGAAATATTGAACTGGTCAATTTTAGTAAAAACGCGAATGAAAGCGTCGTCGACCATTTCTTCGGTTTCTTCATCCGAACGGGCGTACCGGGCGCAAACCGTCATTCCGTAGTTATAGAACTGACGGAATAACTTTTTTTGACATAGTCGATTGTTCATTTTACAACCGGCCACTAGGTTTAAGAATTCTTCGTTGTTCAACCCTGCAAACTATTATCTATATACAACTAAGTTTCCGAAAGCGTTGTTTTCGTAGGGGTAAAAATAAGGAAAAAGTTTTTTATTGTAAATGGTGAATTGTTGATGTGCAAGTTTCCCGCAGATCTTAAGGCCGCAGATTTTGGGGATCTTTTTTGAGGGATGAGTTATGTGGGGGGAGCGGGTATTTTAGGGGAAGGTTCTAAAATTTTGCTCTATGTAATGTAGGACCTTACGTCCGATGAAAATGGAGGCTAAAATGAGGGTATAAACAAAGGTTGCTGTCATAGTTTGGAAAAATTTCGGTTTCTGGTTTATTTTTAAGCTGTTAGTTGTTTAAATAGCTGTAACTGTATGACGATTTTAGCGATTCCCTCCCCCGCGCTGTGCGCTGGAGGGGGTGGGATGTATTTTATTTTTTGCAGGAATAATAAAATACATCCCTTTTACGGGTTTTGTATTGCAACTCGCGTTTCTTTTACGGGTTTCTCTTACAATTAGCTTCCCTTTTCAGAAGTTTCTGTTTCAATTAGCTCGCTTTTTAAAGATTGTTTGGGGCGTACGGTTTTTGACGCTCCAAAAATAATAATAATTTGATATGACTGATAATTTGAAAATCATTTTAGATGAATACGCGGATAAATTTAACTGTACTGCCTTTATTTCCAGCGATCCGATACAAATTCCACATCAATATAAGCGTTTGCAGGATATAGAAATCACCGCTTTTTGGACGGCGATTCTTTCCTGGGGCAACCGGACGACCATTATCAAAAAAGCGACCGAACTTTTTGAACGGATGGATAACGATCCGTACCGGTTCATTGTGAACCATTCTGAAAAAGAACGACAACCTTTTTTGTCTTTCAAACACCGGACCTTTCAGGCAGACGACGCGCTTTATTTCCTGGAATTTTTTCAGCAATATTACCGGACGCATGAGTCCCTGGAAGACGCTTTTTTATGTCCGGTTCAACATGTTGACGTTTCTAAAGATAAAAACGTCGCGCTAAATGAAAATGCTGCGTCAGGCGGCGATTCCCTGCCGGATATGGTTTCTCTGCCTGGTCTGACGAACGTTTTTAGCGTTGAACGCGCGCTGACTGACTTTCAGCCGGCTTTTTTTTCTTACGACGGCGCGATGAAAAGAACTAAAAAACATATTGCTTCTCCGGTTAGTAAATCAACGTGTAAAAGGTTGAATATGTTTCTTCGCTGGATGGTGCGGAAAGACGACCGGGGCGTAGATTTTGGTTTGTGGAACCGGATTTCGCCTGCTGATCTAATGACTCCGCTGGACGTTCATGTGGAGCGGCACGCGCGGCGGCTGGGGCTGATCGAGCGGAAGCAAACGGACTGGCTAACAGTGAAGGAGTTAACGGGTCGGTTAAAGGAGTTTGATCCAGTGGATCCGGTGAGATATGATTTCGCTTTGTTCGGTATGGGGGTTATGAATTATTAATTAATAATGCAAATAATGGGTTAAAAAGTAGCAGTATAGGATTAACACCGGGCTACCTTTTGTGGATATCCAACGATAAACCATTTTGAATACGGCGTTTGTGAGGGACCTTTTAGTTTGACCTTTTCCCAAATTGAATACTATCTGAGGCGACGGTCAGCTATGACTCATATATGAATCAGATACGGCTTATGTACGGCTTATGTACGGCTTATGTATGACTCAAGGGGTGACGGATAACGGCGCCTTATAAAGCATAAACGGACGTCGGGGCCGGGATTCAGGGGATGAAAGGAACTGTGCGTCTGTCATATTCACTTCTGAATTTCGGATATATTGTCCCGGCGGCCTTTTGGATTTTTCAATCTATTGTTCGCATCATTAATTGTTAATTGCGAGGGGGCATAAATTAATTTAAAGTTATATATTATTGTCTGAGTGCACATGATGAAGAGGACAATAGTTGAAGGCGTTTACATGAGGGGAATTTTTAAGGGAGGATAGAGGGTTTGAGGATGGATGATATAGGGAGTGCCGTTTTTAAAGGTTATATTTCAGGATGCAGTAGATGGCGCGGAAGCCGTCTTTCCAGCCGATTTTTTTACCTTCCTCGTAGGAGCGGCCATAATAGGAGATACCTACTTCGTAGATTCGGATGTTCGGGATGCGGGAAATTTTGGCAGTGACTTCGGGTTCGAAGCCAAACCTTTTTTCTTTGAGGGTCAAGGACTGGAGGTGTTCGCGGCGGAACAGTTTGTAGCAGGTCTCCATGTCCGACAGGTTGAGGTTGGTGAGCATGTTGGAGAGTTGGGTCAGCCAGCGATTTCCGATGGAGTGCCAGAAAAAAAGTACGCGGTGGGCTCTTCCGCCCATGAACCGGGAGCCGTAGACGACGTCGGCATGGCCGTCGAGCATTGGTTTTAATAATATGTTGTACTCGTTGGGATCGTATTCGAGGTCGGCGTCCTGGATAACGATAAAATCGCCGGTTGCGTGACGGATACCGGTATGGAGGGCGGCGCCTTTTCCCTGGTTGACGTCGTGTTCCAGGTATTGGATGTGGAAATCCGGGTTGGCGGTTCTGTAATTTTGTATGGCCTGTCCGGTGGCGTCGGTCGAGGCGTCGTTGGTCAGGATGATCTCTTTTTCCATGCCGTCGGGGAGCCGGACGTTTTTGATTTTGTCGAGGATCAGGTGGATGGTGCGTTCTTCGTTGTAGGCCGGAATGACAATGGAGAGTTTCATGCGGAATGATGAATAAGAGTGGGTGGGATATTTATTAATTTTTGCAAAAAATTAATAAATATCCCTTTTTCGGGTTTTCTGTCGCTTTGCGGTACAGTTTTGAAAATTAAGCATTATTTTTTGTTGAGTTCGGATAGTACGTCGTTGGTTATGTCGTATTTGTCATTGACGAGGAGGATGTTGGAGCCTTGTTTTGAATAGCTCAATACGTAATCGTATCCTCTTTGCTTTTTCAGGACGTCGAGGATGTCGGTCACTTTTTTATTGAGGTTTTCGTTGATCTGGCGCATTTCGTCGCCGAGTTCCTTTTCTTTTTTTTGCTGTTCGGCTACCAGGCTCTGCTGCTGCGCGCCGAGGCGCTGCTCTTCTTTTTGGAGTTCAGCGGGCGGTACGGTTCCTTTTTGGGCGGTTTGCTGGAGGGCCGCCATGTCCTGCTGTAATCTCTGACCTTTGCTTCGGAGGGAGGCGTCGGCGTCGCGGAAGCGTTTTTCGAGGCTGCTTTTCTGATCTTTTAGCGCGACGTATTTATCGAGGATGGTGTCCTGATTAACGTAGGCAATTCTCAAGGGGGCGGAGTCGGTCGAGGCGGAATCGGTTTTTATTTTGGATAAAGAGTCCGAAACGACTTTTTTGCCCGAACAGCCTTGATAGTATAGGTTGGCGACTAATATTAAAAGTAAGCCGTTTAACAGGAGCGAAATATTTTTCATAAATAGGGATGAGTTATGAGTTATGAGTGATTTTTTAAGCGTTTTACTTTGATTTTTAAAAAGTTTGCAAAGATAGGTCGAATAATGATGAATGATGAATGATGAATGATGAATTTTGTAAAAGGTTACCGAGGTAATGATGATTGGTAAATGATAAATGGTGCGGGGTGCACGGGTTTATGACTGGGGTAAAATTATTGGGGGGCAAAATATTGGGGGGATTGTGGGAGAA
>JBBRMZ010000184.1:0-9194 GCA_038230555.1 Chitinophagales bacterium | reverse complement strand
GCGCCCAACCCCTCCCCCGCCCTACCCCCGCCCAAATTACCTGGAAAAAAAGGGAAACGACCGCTTTTCTCCATTTCACCGTCAACACCTTTACTGGTAAAGAATGGGGCGACGGTACTGAAAGCCCCGCTATTTTTAATCCAACAGATTTTGACGCTGAACGGATCGTGCAAACCTTAAAAGCAACCGGATTCAAAATGGTCATTATTACCGCAAAACACCACGACGGTTTTTGCCTATGGCCAACCAAGACCACCGGCCATTGCATTAAAAACAGCCCTTATAAAAACGGCAAAGGCGATATCGTCAAAGAACTCGCCGACGCCTGCCGGAAATACGGCGTCCGGCTGGGCATTTACCTGTCTCCCTGGGATCGGCACGAACCCGTTTATGGAACCGACGCGTACAACGATTTTTATAAAGCGCAGTTGCGCGAACTGCTGACCAACTATGGCCGGATCGACGAATGTTGGTTCGACGGCGCAAAAGGCGAGAACGCTAAAAACATGAAGTACGACTTTAAGGGTTTTTGGGCTTTAGTACGTCAGTTGCAGCCACAGGCGGTCATGTTTTCGGACGCCGGGCCGGACGTCCGGTGGGTGGGCAACGAATCCGGCAATGCCGGCGAAACCTGCTGGTCGACCATCGACACGACCGGTATTGCGCCCGGCGTGGCGGATGCGAAATACCTGAACACGGGCGACCCGAACGGAAAACTATGGATACCCGCCGAAACAGATGTATCTATCCGAAAAGGCTGGTTTTATCGTCCGGAAGAAGACTCGACCGTAAAAAGCGGGAAGGAACTGGTTAATTTATATTACAAATCTGCCGGAAGAAATAGCCTGTTGCTGTTGAACATTCCGCCCAATAAACAGGGACGGCTCTCAGAACCGGACGTGCAAAGCCTGAAAGATTTCAGGTCAATCCTGGATGAAACGTTCAAGATCAACCTGGCTGAAAAAGCGCTTCCATCGGTGCTGACCGACAAAAAATTATCAACTTATACCCTGCTGAAACCAGGCGAATCGCTGGTAATAAATTTCAAAAAGAAGCTAATACTCGACAGAGCTTTATTCCAGGAAAATATCGCGAAGGGGCAACGGGCGGAACTATCGAAACTGGAATATTGGGACGGCAAAAAATGGAGAGCAATTCAGGAGTTTACGACCATCGGCTTCATGAGGCTGTTACGTTTTAAAGAGATCAAAACAAGCAAATTAAAACTTACGCTCTTAAAAGCTAAAAGGCCGGTCTTACTATCGGAAGTCGGTTTTTTTAAATCTTCTAATCGCGAGTAATAATAAAAACAAGGTTTAGATAACGATCCTATAAGTCAATAACTTATATGCTAACAGCTAATAGCCAGCGGCTAACAGCTTATTAAATATTCAAATACGACATCAACGAATCATAATTCTCCTGGAGCGAATCCAACGCCTCCGCTTCTGTGAACGACGCCTTGATCTCATAGCCAAACCGTGTAAAAGAAGCAAGGATGCGGCTTAGGTCCGTCCGGTTGATTTTAAGCGTAATATCGATCTCCATAGAATCCGGCACAGAGGTAATGAACGAATTAAGGATGATCGCGCCCTCCGATTCTACGATCCGCGCGATCTGAGAAAGCGTATAATTGTGTTTGGTGACCGTCAGAACCACTACGCTGCCTAGTTCTTTAAAGGAAGCGCTTTCCGCAAAATACTTCAGCAGATCGTTTAAAGTAACTACGCCGAGGTAGTTGGTCTTTTTATCCACCACCGGAACCAGGGTCAGTTTGCTTTCGTGGAGCAGCCGCATGATCTCATAAATATGATCCTTATCCTGGACGTAAGCGCGTTGAGGCGTAAGTTCATAAGAACCAACCGCTTCCGTCAGATCCTGTCCGCTCAAAATATCGTCTTCAGAGATCAGGCCGAGCAGTTGCTCGTTATTCACGATGGGCAAATGGCGCACATGGTAATCCTGCATTAAATGGACGGCGTCGGAGCCTAACGTGGATGTTTTAAGGGGCAGAATCTCGTCTGAGATTAACTCGCGTGCAATCATGCTCATAGATTTATTCTGGTTAAAGATAAAACGAAGTTCGAGGACTCAATGTTTTATCCATTCGTTAAGCCTCTGTTAAAGTCGTTAAATTATTATGCCACAATTTAATAAAGAAAACTTAAAAATCAAAATTTAATATAAATAAAAACGCCGTAATAGTCGTTTTTGACTATTTAAAGGTAGGAAATATTTTAAATAATTTTACTATAATTAACATAAAAAGGATATTATTCAGAATAAATCTAATTATCCTCTATGTTTGGTTCTATAAAAATCTTTGCGTCGTCAAATTCTAATGGTTGAAATAACCGCAATTGGTAGGGACAGGTCGCAACATGTCCCTACCAATTGCGACCGAAAACCCGGAAAAGGGACGTTATTTTTATTTTTGCAAAAAATAAAATGACGTCCCACCCCCTCTCTGCGCGTATAGCGCGCGGATACATAGCGCCGGTTAGCCAGATTGTTATACAATTAGATATTTAAGGAGAGAGGCGATCAGTTTTGAGCGTTCAAAATCAATCCCTGATTGGGCGTCCATTTGTCGTACTCAATATTGCGGGCAACGTCTTTAGAAGAGACTAAGTTATATTGAATTTTTTAATATTATCGTATTGAGGCGCTTTGTTAGCATCCGGCATAGGCGTCTTAAAGCCATTTCGCATAAACGTCTCAAATTCAGGTTGGATGCGGAGATAGGCCAGCGCCTCGTGCGTCTTGATCTTTTCCACATCTTTGAAGCCGTTTTCAACGGCTTTTTGCAAGTAATACAAAGACTGATCCTTATTTTCAAGAAGCGAGTAACAACAGGCAAGATTGAAATGCAGACTGGCGTCGCGCGGGGTCGACTGAACGGCCTGCTCGAAATCGGCAATCGCGCCGGAATAATCAAACTCTTTAAATTTTTTCATACCCCGCGTTTTCAGGACGTCCGCGTCGGAAGTTTTAATAAGGGGTTCCGCGACAGGATTGCACGACGACCGACGGGCGCTTTTTGGAGTCGCCGGAGCTTCGTAATATCCTTTTGCTTTTTTCTCTTTCCAGTTAGGCCGGTTAAAACGACGGTCAAATTCCTCGTCGCTCATGACGGCGTACATGACGGCGTTTACAACGCCGATCAGGACGGAGACCCGCCAGTTCCAGTAAAAAGTAAAGGCACAGGACATAATCCCTAAACCAATCCTACCCAGGTAAAAAAATTGCATTCCTACAATACCCATCAGGAATGCCAGCGCGGTGGCTACGTTTTTATTTCTCATTCGGAAAACAAAATTGTACAGGTGATAGAATGGTTTTCCAATACAACATTTTATTTCTATTAGACGGCGCTTCTATCTAAAAAATTACGACCAATTTATTAAAAAGAACGACCATTCTCCGTTTTAAACGTCTTTATTAATCCTCTTTTTACAATTAGGGACAAGCTAACGGCTGAAAGCTGATAGCTGAAGGCTGATAGCTACTAAATCATTTATACAAACTACAGGTCAACACCGTAATGTCATCCGGGTAGATCTCGTTTCCCCTGAAAGCGTCCAGTTTCTGCATGAGTCGTATATTAAAGTCCTCCACTTCCATTTGACAATGCTCTTCCGCAAAAGCGGCGATCAACGTTTCGTCAAAAAACTGTCCGGCGGCATTTTTGACGTCCGTGAGTCCGTCCGTAAAAATAAGCAACAGGGCGTCGTCCTCCAGAAATATCTCTCCCACCTCAACTTTGGGAAGTTGCTTAAAAAATCCCAAGATCGAGCATCCTTTAGTAAGCGGCTGCGCCTTTCCCTGAATCACCAGATAGGGCGGCACGTGACCGGCATTGATATAACGAAGGCGCCGGGTATTAACGTCCAGTTCGACGGCAAAAAAAGTGATGTATTTGTCTCCTTTAGTAATATAAAGGACCGCTTTGTTAAGCTGCTGAATAAATTCTTCCGGAGTAGTCGCTCTTCGGATAATGGCGTGAAGATTGGCTTGGAAATTGGCCATCAGTAAAGCCGCCGCCAGGCCTTTGCCGGAAATATCGGCAACGCAAAAAAGGTAGCGATCTTTTTTAAATGAAATACAATCATAATAATCGCCGCCAACGCCCATGTGGGGTTGATATATACTGGCCAGCTCAAAATGATCGCTCTCGGGAAACGTAGCCGGAACCAGCGATTTTTGCATATCGACGGCTAGTTTCATTTCAAACCGGAGGCGCTCCTGTTCCTTTTCCTGTTCAATTCTCCGGTTAAATAAACGCTTGTTTTCAATGGCAACGGCAATGACGTTGGTGATCGTGGTGATGAGTTGCACTTTGTTGAACATCTCCTCGTCTTTTTCCAACCCGCCAACCAGCGCGTACGCAATAGCGGATTCTTTATGGAGCACCGGGATCACTACGTCGAACGTGTTCAAAAAAGGATCTTCATTATTATTGATGTATTTCAGGTTGGTATATTCCTTCAGTTTTTCAGCGATCGCTTCATTATCGTCGTTGATCTCAACGCCCATAGAGACCGAACAACTCCACCGCCCCTTGTCTTTAAAAAACAAGGCGAGGCATTTGACGTCCAGTTCCCAATTGAGAAAAGAACGGTACATTTCAAAAAGCTCTTTCGATTTTACGTTATTATTAATAGCCTGCGTGATATCTAACAAACGATTGATCTGCAATCGCTTAAGCGACAACCTTTTTTGCAGGATCTCAATGAGCGCCTGTCCTTTCGGATTTTCAATATTACCAATTGCCGTACTCATATCGCTAATTAAAGTTTGGAGCGCTGATTCGTTAGAATAGCTTGCGTTTTGAAAACATGAATTGTAAAACTATAACATATTCCTTTACAATGTTACTACTTATGGCGCTTTAACCAAATTTTATTACTTAATGGGTCATAACAATTTTATACCGGTCATAATTTAACGTCCAGCGCGTCACGGAACCCGTTGCCGACCAGGTTAAAAGCCAGAACCATCAGCATGATCGCCCCGGCCGGAGCAAAAGCTAAAAAAGGTTTGCCCGCTATGGCGTATCCATAATTTTCATTCAACATAGATCCCCAACTTGGCGTAGGCGGCTGAACGCCAAACCCTAAAAAACTTAAACCAGATTCAATCAGTATGGCGGTCGAAAAATTAGAAGCGGCAATCACCATCACCGGCCCTAATATGTTGGGCAAAATGTGGCGTAAAATAATACGCGTTCTGCTAAAACCCATGCTCGCCGCCGCCTCTATAAAAGGAGCCGCTTTCAAAGCCAGCGTTTGTCCGCGAACTACCCGCGCAACGTCGACCCACATCGTCAGACCTACGGCAAAAAAAATGACCGTGATTCCCCTGCCAAAGGCCAGCACAATGGCAAACACCAATAAAATGGTCGGAATGGACCAGACGGTGTTGACAAGCAACATGATCGCGTCGTCCGTCCGTCCGCCCGCATATCCGGCGATAGCGCCTAACGCCACGCCAATGGTCATCGAAATAACAACCGCAATTAGCCCGACCAGCAAAGATATCCGGACACCCAGGATCAACCGGCTCAATATATCTCTGCCGAAATTATCGGTTCCCAGTAAATAGGTTTTTTCGATAATGCGTTTTCGCGCTTCCTGAAGCGCTTCTGCCGTGTCTGCCGTTCGGTAAACGCCCTGTAGATCGATGAATCTATATTGATTATTTACTTTTTTGATATTTTCTTCCTCCGCTGTTCCATAAGCGACCTGAACGAGGTGGAACTTTTCTAACTTTTCCGTTTGTAGCGCGCCGCCTGAATATCTTTGTATATATAAACTATCGCCCCGCCAAAAAAAACCGTCGAGCGGGATCATATCGTCGGGCTCGCGCGAGCCGTTAAAAAAACGTTTCATCCAACTTTGCTTAACGATGTTCCGTTTGGTCGGCGTTTTTAGAATAGTCGCTTTGAAGCCGGGCGGCTTTAAAGCGATGAGCGCCGATTGAGCGTTTGCGTCGGGCGAATGATCGGGCGCGATAATGTATCCCGTTAGCGCTAAAAAAATGGCAAAGGCGATCAACACAAGACCGAAAACAGCCGGTTTATCTTTTCTTAAACGCCGCAACGCTTTTTGATTGGGAGATAAATTTTCATCCATTACGGTAGACCGACGTATAGCGCGGCTGCTTTTTATGTAAAGGTAAAAAAATTAATACCCTATTTTTCTATTGAAGTAAATGCGCTAAATAAAGCGCTAATTTTTCAACTCGTCGACGCTTTTGCGCCTCGCAGCGGAAAACCCGGAATAGTATCTGCTGAAATTGATGATAAGGGCTTGTATAAAAATAAACGCGTTTATGGTTTTTATAATTTATTCATACTCAATAAATTGAAAGCTACGTAGCTAACGGCTAATAGCTAACAGCTACTTATAAGTTGAATACGACGGTAAAACGTGAAAACGTTTTAAAATGGGTTCGATAGGGATCCGTATTACCTAAGATTTTCGTATATTCCACAAGCGGAACATTATTAAAATTACTGGACTTTCAGAATCGTTTAAAAATTTTAAAAAAGAAATAGTATTTTCAAAAATTTTTGAAAATACAGAAAATGTTAGATTGATTCTAAATAGTAATAATTTGTTGGTAATCAATAATTTACATTATTTTAATTTTATAATAACCATTAAAAACTATAAATACTATAAATTAAAGTTTGAGAACGGTTTGGAAATTGTTCAACAAACCCGTACCTTTGGTTCAACAAAACCACACCGCTTACATAGAAACATAAAGAAATCATCCTTCTAAAATTTTGCGCTATGTCAACTATTGAATTTAATAATCGTCTGGATCAGATGAGCGCGCTCCTTCACTCATTTGCTTATAACCTGACCAAAAACATGGAAGACGCCAAAGATCTCTTCCAGGAAACCGCCTTTCGCGCGCTGACAAACAAAGAGAAATTTCGCCCCGGCACGAATTTTAAGGCATGGCTTTTTACGATAATGAAAAACATCTTTATTAATAATTATCGTAAAAAAGTAAAGTCAAATACCATTATTGATTCCACAGATAATCAATATTATATTAATTTTCCAAGCGTTTCTATCCCAAATCGTGCGGAATCCGAGATTATGATGCAGGAACTGACCAAAATGGTCGACGATCTGGACGGTAGTATCCAAACTCCTTTCGTAATGCACTTCCAGGGATTCAAATATCAGGAAATTGCGGATGATCTGCGTCTGCCGCTCGGTACCGTTAAAAGCCGGATCTTTTTTGCAAGGAAAGAACTGAAAGAAAAAATTAACAGCCAGTACGACAATCTCGGTAAAATTTACGAAAAAGCCGGAGCGGAGTTAACGGAGACGGAGTAAGTAAAAATTAAGTTAAAATTGGAATAGCAATTTGCAATTCCATAATTCATAACTATAAAAAAAGCGGCTGACTTTCTCGTCTTGCCGCTTTTTTTATTGGAGGATATAATAGAAAATACACAGGAGAAACCGTCTGTAAGAAAAGAAATTAAAAAAATAAAGGGAGCAGGCAGCGAATTAGAAAAGGCAAACGTTCTATAACTGATTCTAATGTAGCGAAAACAATAATAATTTGTCCCTTAGTTTTCAGGTCTTAAAATACAAATTATTGTTTTAAACTACTAACTCATTGAAACTTAAAAAAGAGGCAGCCCCCCGAAAACCCTCACTTAGAATGTATGAAAAAAACTATCTTTATTGTATAAAGCCTAAGACTCTGTACAGATTTAAAAACAAGGGGCTGCGATCTTTTTTAAAATCTATAATACTTTTCTAAAATTTATAAATTCCGTTCAAAGTTATTGCCTTTAATTGTCAAAAGCAATGGGCGTCTTTTATTTATACCAAGTTTTTACATTTTTTATTTTTTAAAGTCTCTCCGGCCGCTTTTTTATATAAATAATTACTTCTCTTCTTTCCCTTTTGATTTTAATTTATTACCTTTGCGCCCGAAAAAAAAGGCGCGGTAGCTCAGCCGGTTAGAGCGCAGGATTCATAATCCTGAGGTCGAGGGTTCGAGCCCCTCTCACGCTACATTTGCTTTCTGATCAACATATTCCACGCTTAATAAAGAACGGAATATGCGCAGCGCGACGCCGGTTTTGTCCGGCGTCGCGCTTTTCTTTTGTTCTCTGACCGCGCCAATAATTCTATCATCTCGGCAATGGCCAACTCCGCCGCTTATTTATACCTTGCTCATCAATGCCCTAAAAGCGCATAGCTAAAAAGCGGATAGCTGTATAGATTTTGCTTAATGACATTATTTTAAAAATTACACAAAAAAGCCGGTTCAGTTAATTATATTTGCAACGCTATTAGCTGCGGCTTAAATAATCTTTCTTTTGGAAAGGGTAAAATATTCCTCAATTAATTTTGTTCTATAGATATGCCTTAAAAACAGAGCGGTAACTTTTTAAAAAAAGGCCGTCCTAATCATTGTGAATCATTTTTCTAACCGTCGCTAAATATGAAGCGGCACAATAACTAAATTATGGGCTTGGACGATTTAATGAAAAAAGCGGGCGACATGCTCCACCATGCAAAAGACGTTACCGTTGAAAAAGCTGGAGAACTTAAAGATGCTGCAGAAGCTAAAATGAGCGATATGCACCTGGACGGTATGAAAGATCAGGTAGCCGCTTCGTTGACGCACGCAAAAGACGCCGTTTCAGACGCAGTCGCGCATCCGGATCAGCTGATGAGCAAAGCAAAAGAACAATTTCACCACCTGAGCGATATGGTGACCGGTAAAACGGAAAATGTTGCCGCAGACGCTCAAAACGCAGCTCACAATGTAGCGGCAGATGCGCATAATACGGCAAGCGACGCGCTCCACACCGCTCAAAATGCAGCTCACAATGTGGCTGCCGACGCGCATAATACGGCAAGCGACGCGCTCCACACCGCTCAAAACGCAGCTCACAATGTAGCGGCAGACGCGAAAGACGCAGCTCACAATGTGGCGACAGACGCGAAAAACGCAGCTCATAACGTATCTGCCGACGTTCATAAGGCGGCAGACGACGCGGCTAAACATTAATTCAAAGCGGCGCAAAAATCGACTCTATAAGCGTTTTTGGATCGACTATGTACTGTTTAACTTCAACGCTTTCTTCAAAGTCAAAAAGCAAAACCCCTTCAAACTTCGGTTCGAAGGGGTTTTTTTTAATCGAATTC
>JBBRMZ010000183.1:0-9222 GCA_038230555.1 Chitinophagales bacterium | reverse complement strand
TGAGGAACGTCCCGGAATTGAATAGAAATAATGGACGACGCCTGTTGCATCCGTTTTCCTGTCCGCAGGTAAAACGGCACTGTATGCCAGCGCCAGTTATCTATAAAAAACTTTACAGCGGCAAATGTCTCCGTATTGGATTCAGGATTTATTTTTTGCTCTTTCCTGTAGGCGGGAACTTCTTTTCCATCTATCTGTCCGCCGCCGTACTGGCCTCTGACGGCATTGGTCCGGATATCTTCAGGCGAAAATTTTCGCATCGCCTTCAAAACGTCCACTTTTCGGTTTCGCACTTCGTCGGCGCTGAAATTGACTGGTATTTCCATGGCTATAAAACACAGCAACTGCAATAAATGATTTTGTATCATATCGCGCAACGCGCCGGCGCCTTCGTAATACTCTCCGCGTTCTTCCACGCCTAATTTCTCGAAAACAGAAATCTGAACGTGTTCGATATGATTCCGGTTCCATAGGGGTTCAAATATGGAGTTGGCAAACCGGAAAGCCATGATGTTTTGAACGGTTTCTTTACCGAGGTAATGGTCGATTCTGTAAATCTGTTTTTCCTGGAAAAGGACTCCTAAATGCTTATTGAGCGTTTTCGCTGATTCCAGGTCGCGGCCAAAAGGTTTTTCAATGACGATACGGGCTCTTTCAGGATTTTCAGCGAGCTTATTTTTTGAAATATTTTCAGTAATTATTTCAAAAAAATTAGACGATACGGCAAGATAATAGATCACGTCTGCCTCTTTTTTCCATTCTTCCTGGCGCTGTTGTATACTATCGCCAAACTCTTTGTAAGCGCCGGGGTCGTTAACGTTGGCAGACTGGTAAAAAATACGGGATGAAAAGTCTGCCCATTTACCTGTTTCTGCTTTTCCTTTGCGGGAAAAATTATTTATTCCATCCAATAGTTTCTCCCGAAAGTCTTCATCGCTTAATTTCCTTCTTCCGTTGCCAATAATTGCGAATTGATCAGGCAACCAGCCATCCAGGAATAAATTGTACAGCGCGGGTATTATCTTGCGGGCGGCCAGATCGCCAGATCCGCCAAACAGGATCAGGATGAATGGTTGCGATTTAATATTTACCATGATAATAAGTAGTTTTTAGCTGTTAGCTGTTAGCTGTTAGCCGGTATTTTATTGATTAAGTAGCTGTGAGCTAATAGCTAATAGCTCACAGCTATTAGCTTTTTTGCTCAATAGCTTTCAATAGCTTATCATAAGGTTGATTGAATTTTTCTATACCCTCGTCTTCCAGCTTTTGAGTAATGGCGTCTATGTTTATGCCCAGGCTTTTTAATCGCGACAATATATTTTCCGCTTTATCCATATCTTCTTCCAAACGGTTTGCGACCTTACCATGATCCCGGAAAGCGTTCAGCGTTTCCATCGGAATGGTATTAACGGTTTCTTTACCGATCAGCGCCTCTACATATTTGACGTCGCTCACGGAAGGGTCTTTAGTACCGGTGCTTGCCCACAGGAGACGCTGCCGTTTTGCTCCCAGGGCTTCAAGCTTTTTAAAGCGCTCGCTATAAAATACTTCCCGATAAATTTTATATGCCATTTTTGCCGAAGCGATAGCCGCTTCGCCTTTTAAGTTATCTGCTCCTTTTGCAGTAAGGACCGGATCAATCATGACGTCGATCCGGCTGAGGAAAAAGCTGGCTACGGACGCCGTGTTCGCAATGGGTAAATTTAATTTCACCCGGTCCTCCAAACCGGACATATAAGCGTCGGCTACTTCCCTGTATCGCGGCAAACCAAACAATAGCGTTACATTTACATTGATTCCCTCGCCGATGCATTGGCGGATGGCGGGCAAGCCTTCCGCCGTACCTGGAATTTTTATCATCAGGTTCGAGCGGCCCACCGCTTTCCATAATTCCCTGGCCTGTTTTATGGTTCCTTCGGTATCCCGCGCCAGGTGGGGCGAAACCTCCAGGCTCACAAACCCGTCTCCGCCGCCGCTTTCCTCATATACCGGTTTAAAAATATCGGCGGCGCGCTGAATATCTTTAATAGCGAGGGAAAAGAAGATTTCATTGAGGCTATTTTTTTCTTGCGAAAGCCTTTTAACGTCCTCGTCGTAGTCTGCGCTGGCGCTAATCGCCTTTTCAAAAATGGCGGGGTTCGAGGTGACGCCTCTGACGCCGTCTTCATCGATCATTTTTTTCAATTCCCCGGAGTCCATGATTTTCCGGTCAAAGAAATCCAGCCAGACGCTTTGACCGAAATCGTGTATGCGTTTTAGTTTGTTTTGTTCCATGATTTACCTATATTTAATTATTTTCTATTTCTTCAATTTTTCGCAATCTTCTTAAATGCCTTTCAGCGCCGGTAAATTTTGCATTTAAAAATGCCGCGACTAATTCCTTTGCTACCTCGAAGCCGGTAGTGCGACCTCCAAGACTCAACAAATTCATATCGTCGTCCTCAACGCCCTGATGCGCTGAAAAATGGTCGTTAATCAACGCAGCTTTGACGCCGGAAATTTTATTTGCGGCTATACACGCGCCAACGCCGCTGCCGCATATGGCAATACCGCGTTCTACTTCCTTACCGGCAACCGCTTTGGCAAGCGGAATAACAAAATCGGGATAGTCGTCTGCGTCGTCCTGAACGGTCGCTCCAAAATCTACCACCTCATATCCCGATTTACTCAGGTACTCATGAACAATGTTTTTTAATACAAACCCGCCATGGTCGGCGGCAATACCTATCTTCATGCTTTATGTTTAAGAGAGTAGGTTTTTAGCTTTATTCACTATATTCTCAACCGTAAATCCAAAAAATTTAAATAAGTCTTCGGCAGGCGCTGAATGGCCAAAGGTGTCGACGCCCAAAACGTCTCCTTCATCCGTTACGTATTTATGCCAGCCTAACGTTGAACCCGCCTCAACGGCAAGACGTTTTTTCAACTTCGTTGGCAACACTTTTTCTTTATATGCGGCGTCTTGTTTTTCAAATAACTCCCAGGACGGCATACTGATCACACGGGCGGCGATGTTCAGTTCCTTCAATTTTTTCTGCGCTTCTATTAACAACGAAACTTCAGAACCTGTGCCAATTAAAATCAATTGCGGTTCTTTTTCGGAATCAGATAATATATAGGCGCCTTTTTCCAGTTCCGTCGCTTTAGCGTATTTATCCTGGTCAATTACCGGAAGTCCCTGCCTGGTTAATATGAGCGCTACGGGACCGTCCTGGTGTTCAATCGCCACTCTCCATGCCTGAACGGTTTCATTGGCGTCGGCAGGGCGAATAACAGTGATGTTCGGTATTGACCTTAAGGAAATTAATTGTTCAACGGGCTGATGCGTGGTCCCGTCTTCGCCCAATCCGATACTATCGTGCGTGTAAATAAATATGGGACGAATTTTCATTATGGCGGCGAGGCGAATAGGAGGCCGCATATATTCGGAGAAAATAAGAAAGGTCGCGCCGTAAGCGATAATACCTTTCGTTAGGGCCATGCCGTTTAGAATAGCTCCCATAGCATGCTCTCGAATACCGAAATGGAAATTCCGCCCGTCATAATGCTCTGCTGAAAATGATTTGTATTTTGTAAGTTCCGTATCGGTGGAAGGAGCAAGGTCTGCGGAGCCTCCTATCAAGCCAGGAAGATAATCAGCCAGCACATTGAGTACTTTGCCCGACGCTTTTCGCGTAGCGATTTTTTCATCTCCTGTTTTGAACACAGGAAGTTTATCTTTCCAGCCGTCCGGCGTCTTACCGGCCCTCAATAACTCATATTCAGTGGCGCGTTCAGGATATTTTTCTTTGTAATTAGCGTAAAGTTTGTTCCAGTTCTTTTCCTTTTCAACGCCTTTTCCTGCTTTCCCCCTGTAAAACTTCAATACTTCATCCGGTACGACAAAGGATTTATCCAGATCGAAACCAAAAAATTCCTTGACCAATTTCACTTCCGCTTCGCCCAGCGGCGAACCGTGGGCGCCGGCGCTATCTACCTTATTCGGACTACCGTATGCAATATGTGTGCGTACTTTAATGAGCGAAGGTTTTTGTTTTTCTTCCTGTGCATTTCTAACTGCTTTTGCAATAGCTTCCAGGTCGTTGCCGTCGTCGACTACCTGCACATGCCAATGATAGGCTTCAAAGCGTTTAGCGACGTCTTCGGTAAATGCAATTTCCGTTTTTCCTTCTATGGTTATGTGGTTGTCGTCATACAAATAAATCAGGTTGCCCAACTGCAAATGGCCTGCCAGCGAAGCGGCTTCTGAAGTTACGCCTTCCATCATATCGCCGTCGCTGCAGATACAGTAAATAGTATAATCAAAAAGGTCAAATCCCGGTTTATTGTAACGGGCTGCCAGGTATTTTTGCGCAATCGCGAAGCCGACGCCATTTGCAAAACCTTGTCCTAACGGACCTGTGGTTACTTCGACGCCCGGGCATAAACCATATTCAGGATGTCCCGCTGTTTTGCTGTTTAATTGGCGGAAATTTTTAATATCATCCAGGGTGAGATCATACCCGGTTAAGTACAAAAAACTATATTGTAACATGCAGGCATGGCCGGCAGACAAAATAAAACGGTCGCGGTTCGCCCATTCCGGATTTTGCGGATTATAGTTCATTATTTCCGACCATAGAACATTGCCCATGGGCGCCATCGCCATAGGCGTTCCGGGATGACCGGAGTTTGCTTTTTGCACTGCGTCAACAGATAATATTCTTACTGTATCAATGGCGGTTTGCGCTAAAGTCTGCGTTGTTATATTCATATTATTTTTTAATTTTGGTTAAATAGAGGAAATAAATTAACGGGATATTTTCCCGGACGGTTTTCGCCTGTTTTTTTCTTGCTTCCAAAGCGCTAAGCCGCCTTCAATTCCGTCCTCGTTCGTTACGATTTTGACGTTCTTATCTAATTTAAAATTTAAATTTGCCGAGTTGCCGCCTCCTATATATAAGAAGTCGTAATTGAAAACAGTTTTTAAAATATTTATCACCTTTTTCATGCGTTTGTTCCATTTTATAAGGCCTACGCTTTCAAATCCTCTTTCTCCCACATAATCGTCATACGTTTCCTTAGTGGTCACCGGATGATGCGCCAGTTCAATATGCGGTAATAGCAAACCGTCTTTTATGAAAGCGGTGCCAAATCCGGTTCCAAGCGTGATCATCATTTCCAAACCTTTACCTTTAGCGACGCCTAACCCTAACAGGTCGGCGTCGTTAACGACCCGCGCCAGTTTGCCGAGCGCCTCGCTCAATTTTTCGCTGAGGTTGAATTGGCTCCACGATTGATTGTCAAGATTTGGAGCGGTCTGCACGACGCCGTCTTTGACATACCCTGGGAATCCCGCAGATATTCTATCATAAGGCGGAAAATCTTTTACCAGCGTTTTGATGGCGCTTAGAACATTCTCCGGCGTCGCCGGCTTTGGCGTTATTATACTTTGATATGCTATGAGCTCCTTACCCCGCTCGTCTAAAATGGTTGCTTTAACGTGATAACCTCCAATATCTATGGAGAGGGTTTTTTTAGAAGCCGACGCTATATTTGATTTCATTTTATTGCAAATATTTCTGTTCTTTTGTTCCAAACAATTATTGAATTTCTCTCTAAAGATAGCAGTAATAGGGTATAAATATAATGCTACCTCCTCAAATGCAGGTAATTGTTTTTGTGTTTGCAGTACCTCTCTATTTTAATCCGATAAACCCTGATATTCTTATAGTGAAGCGCTATTCAGCGCTTAAAATAACTTTCAGTGCGTTTTCTTTAGCGGCGTTTTCAAATGTATCATAAGCCTCCATGATTTGATCTAATTTAAAACGATGGGTGATCAGTCTGTTCGGATCGAGTTTACCTGATTTAACCGTTTTAAAAAGCAAGGGCGTCGAAACGGTATCCACCAGACGCGTAGTAATAGTGATGTTCCGCGACCACAAAGTTTCCAGGTGCAGAGCGACGCTCTTGCCGTGTACTCCAATATTGGCAATATGGCCGCCGGCGCCAATAATGGCCTCGCATAATTCAAATGTTGGGGGTATGCCAACGGCTTCTATGGCTGTATCAACGCCTTTATTGTTGGTAAGGTTCATTACTTTTTCTACTGCATTTTCATTGGCATTGTTAATGGTATGGGTAGCGCCAAAAGATTTGGCAACGTTCAAACGGTTTTCATCGTGGTCGATCATGATGATTACAGCCGGCGTATAAAATTGGGACGTCAATAGCGTTGCGAGCCCTACTGGCCCCGCCCCTACAATAGCGATTGTATCGCCTGGCTTTACATGTCCGCTGAGTACGCCGCATTCAAAACCCGTTGGTAAAATATCGCTCAACATCACCAGCGCCGCTTCGTCGGCGCCTGCCGGGATAGGGTATAAGCTGTTGTCTGCATAAGGGATCCTGACATATTCCGCTTGCGTTCCATCTATTGCATTACCCAGTATCCATCCTCCTTTTTCGCAATGCGAATACATTTGTTTCTTACAATATTCACATTTACCGCAGGCAGTAATACAGGATATTAAAACATGATCTCCTTTTTTAAAAGCGCTTACAGCGCTTCCAACTTCGTCTATGACGCCGACGCCTTCATGGCCGATAATCCTTCCATCGGCAACGGAAGGAAGATCTCCTTTCATAATATGCAGATCTGTTCCGCATATCGTTGTTTTCAGAATTTTCACTATGGCGTCCGTTGGTTCCTGTAGACCAGGCTTTGGTTTTTCTTCCCAGGATTTTTTACCGGGACCGTGATAAACTAATGCTTTCATGTTTTAGCATTTTATTTTTATAAAGTAGAATAATATTTTTGATGAATGACAAAAATGACCCCGTATTATTCTAATGATGTTTATAATAGCCGACTCCTTGTATATCGTTCCACGCGGTCGTTTTATGGCAGGAGTAACATTGGCTGACGATAACGCCTGCACAACAACCGTTACCCTGCGTGTTATCCCGGGCCGCAATTTGCTTATCAATCATTTCAAAGTGCATCATATAATGGCTTGGCGGCGCCTGGTGGCACTGGACGCAAGTGATAGAACGCACCGACGGGTGTTGAAATTCAGTAATGGTCCACTTGTTCGTTGCGTGGCAGGAAGCGCAGTTTTGCCCAAGCAAACCGACATGTTTATCTTTTGTTCCATGACAACTTGCACAATCAAGACGCGAAACGAGGTCTGACACGTGCGGATGGTCGGGCGGAATAAGTGCGTTTTTAGACAGAACGGGAATATCCTTTCCGCCGCTAATAATATCAAGACCCATTTGCGCCAATACTTCATGGTTCATTACCCGTAAGTTAGCGTCTGCCCCCTGATGTTCAATGTGGCACGAGGAACAATTGCCGACGTAAGCGTGAAAAGCGGTAGGTTGTCGTTCAAGTAGCGCTTTGCTATCCGCATGGCAACTGATACATTTGGCGTCTTCTATACCTTTAACCCCCGTATGGCAGGCAGCGCAATTATTCGCTAAAGATGCGTGCGCTTTAGACAATTTACCGGGAGCGGCTTGTTCCTGCCAACTAACGAGATCGGCAAACAGCATAAAAAATACGGACGCTGCAACGAATAAAATAATTATTTTTATATTCATTTCACATATCTTAAACCAAAGTAAATACCCGACCAAATATGTAAGATCAGCAAAAGATAGAAAATGCACGAAGTCAAAATATGGATTTGGAGCCATTGCGCCGTTCGCTTTTTTAAAAACTCATGGGTCTTTATGGCGTACTCCACGTCGGCAATAGATTCGACGAGACGCATTGCGCGAACAGAAGGCGGCGTATTGGTATCGACGGAATCCGTTTGAGTTCCAAACCAACTGTTAAATTCCCTTCGTAATACGTTATGCGAAGCGACGTAAGCGATTTCGCCGCCCGGCTTTTTTGTTATGTCGCCTGCCAGTTGATTGTATTGCGTCGCTAATACGTTCAGTAAATCATTTTTTTCATGTAATTCCTTTGAGGAATAACTAAGGTAATATCTTCCGATAAATCCGCTTAAAACCGTCAGCATCATCATCGCCGTCAGGGCTATTCCAAGATTACTTTCAAAACGATGCCCCGTGTGTATGATGGCCAGAATTGAACCTATAATGCTTGTATAAACGTGCCAGTTAAGAATCGTGCCGAGCGAAATCCGCTTGGTTATTTTCTCTTTTAAAAAACCGATTCGCTTTACAGCCGAATATAAAATCGGCGGGACAATCAGTAGCAGCGCTCCAAGAATTCCAAATATGCCCCCCGTTAAACTTCCGGAAAAGCGGGGCGAAGTATGCAAAAGAAACCCCAGCCACAGAATCAACTGAAGTATAAAGAGTCCGCCGATGATAATACGTTCTTTTCTCATGACTTTTTAAGCTACTACTGAAACTTCCTCCATTGACTTGGCCTGACAGGCCAGAATAATATTTTTTGCCTTATCGTCTTCGGTTAAAGCGTCTTGCACCGCCATGGTTACATTGCCCGACGTCAATTGAGTTTTACAGATACCGCACGTCCCGACGCGGCATTGGTAGTCAATATTAACGCCAACGTCTTCCGACGCTTCGAGAATGGACTTATCGGGAGTAAGTATGGCGGTTTTATTGGATTTGGAAAATAGAACGACCCCGGTTGTGCCCGGCGCTTGCGATAAAACAGGAGCGCTTGCTTCTTCAGGCGGAGGTTGGGCCGCTTCTTCCGGTAGGGGTTGCGCTGCTTGTTCAGGCGCCGTAGTGCTCGCTTGTTCAGGCGCCGTTTTAAGCGTTTGTTCAGGGGCTGTTTTAGGCGTTTGTTCGGGCGCTGCTGTGTTAGACTTTTTTAGCGGCTGCTGTTGGCTGTCAAAATCCTCTACTTTAATATTCTCTTTTGGAACTTTCAATTCCTCAAGCATTAGCTTTACTGCATCCATCATTGTGACAGGTCCGCAGAGATGGATTAGACGGGATTTTATTTCCGGCACGTGCGAGGCAATAATTTCTTTAGTAATATGACCGGCAATGTATTCCTCTTGAATGACGCCTACCGTCCGGCTGAGTATAAATAACGCATGCAAATTCGGATAGCGTTTTTGTAGGTAAGTACCGGTACAAAATAAATTGATAGTATTTAAAGGGGGAAAAATTAATTTTATAAGCATTCCCTACTTGTTGTAAAATTGTTTGAGCTGCATAAAACAATTGATCCGGCGTGCGGTAATCTTCGGGTTTTATCCATCGGGCCTTTAGTTCTTTCCACAATCTTTC
>JBBRMZ010000182.1:0-9308 GCA_038230555.1 Chitinophagales bacterium | reverse complement strand
CTTTGATGGTGCGTGTGATCACGCCGCCCGCGTTTAGCGACCAGCCCAGACCGACATTGCTTGCGATATCGTCCACTTTTACGCCCGCCGCATGATAACTAAGCGAAATGGGCAAACTCATATGTTTCCCGTTAACCGTTCCCAACGGTATGGCAATCTGCGGAATCCCGGTATAACCGCCCACGGCGATATCGCCGTATTTTCCCAAACTGGCCGCATTGGGAGATGAAGGAATTGGCGTAGTTTGTTGGGCTTTAATGTCGAGAAAGAAGGAAAAAAATAAAAAGCTGGGAAGAAATAAAGACTTAAGACACAAGCATACTAAGCCCTTATGGAAAGAACTGTTCATGGGTAACTGGTTTAGCGTCTGGATTTAATATTTTATTTAAATATAAATATATTCTGTGAATACAGGGCAAAGATGGGCGTTTGCTTTGAATGATGCAAGTTTTCTTAAATATATTATTTATTTATTTTAAAATAAACGCCATTATAGCAATCCGGCATTTGAAATAAACAATTGGAAGGCAATTATGCGTTTACCCGCCGAGCGGCGGCGACCGTTTCCACATAATAAGCGTCATAATCTTTTAACCGGACTAGGGCGGCTAATAAGATATAGACTACGAGGCTCGTGGGTAACTGATCGATGGCCTCCTGCGGATAGTTGGCAACGGCCAGCAAAAAAAGCGCCGTCAGGATAGCGAGGTACATCGTTTTAATGGTAGGATCCCTGACCCGGAGATAGTAATAAATACCCTGGCGGATGGCGGTGAAAAGGAAGATCATATACAAACTCAAACCGATCCAGCCGGTCTCCACCGCCAGCCGGACATAGTAGCTATCGTGCGCAAATTTGGCGAGGAAAGAGTCGGGCGTAAACCTGCGCGCCCAAAGACCGGTGCTTCCGAGGCCGAAACCGATCGGATGGGTATAGATGAACGGGCGAATTCGTTTTTGGTTATAGTAGCGGATCATCACCGAGGCGTCCTCGTTGGGTTTGAAGGCAGACTGAATCCTGAAAATGATCGGGTTGGAAGTGGATTTGAGCACAAAAAAAGTCCCGAACACCAGGAAAATGCCGGTCAGGATAAAGATCTTTTTGGTGAGCGTCAATAAAGCGTAATAACCGAAAGCGATCGGAATTAATATATAGCAGGTCCGGGTTCCGGTGTAAGCCGTCGTCCAGATCATGATGGTTCCGATGAATATCAGCGCCGCGCGTTTCCACCAAACCATCGGCGCGCCGGTCAGTATATAGCAGAACACGCCCATATAGCTCATCATGATCCCAAAGGTCATCGGGTCGTTGAACAGCGAAAAGATGCGCATCCTGCCCCATTGAAAGAAAAGTTGGAAGCGTTCCGGATCGGCATATAGCCAAGCTTTTTCAGTGGCACTAAAACCAACATATTCCTGCTTTAGGGCGTACAGAGCGGTAAAGAATGCCAACCCAACCACCCATTTTATCATAAATTTGATCCGCGAGAGCGAATTGAACGCATAGCAGGCCACAAAATACATAATATTCAGCACCGCGACGCTTCGCACGGTGTACATCCAGGCCATTTTGGATCCGGCGGCGGGATTTAATACCTGCAAAATATTAAAATATACCCAAATCAACAGCCAGGTACTCACCGGATCTCGTGCAAAAGACCAGTTTTTGTGCATGATCTGGCCGATCAGGATACCAAAACACATAATGACCAATAGCGCGTCCAGCGTGACGCCAATAGGGGCTTCGTTGATCTTTGCCAGAAATTGCACAAAAAAAGCGATTAGCAGCATGAAGGCAACGCCAAACTGTTGGTTGAACATGCACAACAAAACCAGCGGCAGACCTACCACGGCGCCGACGATCAGGACGCCTATTCCCAAGCCAAATTGCGAAAGCAACATGCCGACCGCCACGCCCAGACCGGCAAGCGCCGCATACCCTATGGGGGTATTCAGCTTTTGAATATAAAATTGGGATCGGAACCAGAATTTTATATTGCCGGGAAAGTCGGGCGCGTCCGGGGAGGTCATATTTCTTTTATAAGAACAATACTTTTAGGAATGAACCAACTAGGACGAGCGCCACCGTAATTACGCTCAGCCATTCGATTATCTGCTCGCGGGCAGTTAATTTAAACGGATCTTTTTTTAGCATGGGTTTTAGGTGTTAAATTGTATTTATTGGCTCTTTTTCGGGTTTTCTGTCGCGAATTTATCATTCATTATTATTTAGGTCTTTCCCATGCTCCGGTTTCAGGGTTGTGCTGTTTAATGATCTTTGCCGGATTGCCGCCGACTACGGAGTAGGGCGGCACGTCTTTAGTCACTACGCTGCCTGCGGCGACCACTGCATTCTTTCCGATGGTTACGCCCGGCACTACGACCGCATTGGCCCCGATCCAGGCGCCGTCCTCTACTTTAATAAGTTTAGTAGTAAATTTTTGTTGCACGATGGGACGGGTAACGTCCTCAAAAATATGGTTTAACCCTGATAGAACGACGTTTTGGGCTAAAAGAATATGATTCCCCAATTCAACGGGGCCAATAATGACGTTACTCAACCCAATCAGCGTATGGTCGCCGATCAGCACGTCGCCTACGGCGTTATTGACGGTCGAAAAATCTTCTATTAAAGAATGGGCGCCGATTTCAAACCGGTTGAACGGGAAAACATCCATGCGCGTCCTGGGACGAATGACGGCGCCTTTTCCTTTTTTATGCCTGAAAGGATTCCATAAATTGCGCACCCACCACCGCGGACGATATTCGTTTGAAGGCGTCAATAAAAACTGAGCCAAGGATTTTAACCCCGGGCTGGATTTAATCCGGTCTTTGAAGCCGCGCCTGGG
Source organism: Chitinophagales bacterium (assembly GCA_038230555.1). Lineage (GTDB taxonomy): Bacteria > Bacteroidota > Bacteroidia > Chitinophagales > Saprospiraceae > JAAFJT01. Next base: position 6,459 of record JBBRMZ010000182.1, on the reverse strand, counting down.
CGATCCGGCAGTTTTTTCTATAGGCGAAGGAGCGAACGCTTCCGGCTGCATATCTTATATTTTTAAAATTTAGAAGGAGCCGGCGTTTTCTCCTTTTTCAAATGATGATCTATAAAACGCCAAAATTGTTCTACCCGGTTCGTCCAGGTATTTTGGTTGGCGACCGCAATTCGTTGAGCGATCCGTTGGTCGTCATTTTCTGCAATCGCCACGTCGAGCAGGCGAATGAAATCCGCTTCGTTGCCGGCGATATATATGCAGTCGCTAAAACTACGAATATCGTCCGAAAAGTTTGTGGAAACTACCGCGCGGCCCGCTGCCAGGTATTCGTTGATCTTGAGGGGGTAAATAGATTTGGTCACTTCGTTGATCAAAAAAGGTATAATGGCAACGTCGAAATATTGAACATACTGAGGCAACTGGGTTATCTTTCTGGCGCCCGTTGCAATGATGTTGCTTATTTTATCCAGCCCCTGCGTATAAAATTCGTCGCAATTGACCGGCCCCACAATGACGAGGTATTTATCAGGATGGGCTTCGGCTATTTTTTTAAACAAGCCATAGTTGATCCTTAAATGGTCCAGGTTGCCGGTAAATCCAATGATCTTTTTTCCTCTGGCCGGTTCCAGTTCAGGCGGGAGATCGAACCTGCGCTCCATCACCTGCCGGAATATACTAATATCTACCGCGTTATTCAGTATGTAGGTTTCCGCTTTAAAGGGACGGTATTTTTTCTGCAAATTTGTGGACGTTACCAGCGTCATATCCGAATTTTCAACCGTTTCCCGCTCCAGGCGGGCGCCATGCCGGATCGTATAAGCGTCGTAACCCAGATCGTCGATACAATGATACACGTTGACGGCGGGCAAAGTTTTCAAATTGGCCGGCGTCGTATTCAGGAAGAAAGGGTTGAAACAATTATAATAAACATATTTTTGAACGTCAAAATCCCGGACGACGGCTTTGTATGCCTTTTCTACGGCGCGGTTGTTTAATTTCTGAAAAAAGTCATAGATCCTGCCCGGTTTTATCCAGTTGATCGGAAGCGTCAGCGGCGGAATTACGACTGTCAGGTTTTCGATTTCCGGATGCTGTTCGTAGCGCACCTTAAATAGAAACAGGTCTTTTTTTCTTTCTTTTATTTTAGGGTCTTTCAGGTTGCCGAGAAAATCCTTCAGCGAATAGGGATGGTTGATATAAAAAACGCGGTTGTTCCTGGCGAATTCTTTGCCCAGGCTCAACGAAACGGACGAATAGGGATTATCGTCCCTGAAAAGTGTAAAGATGACGACGCTGTAAGGATTCATAAAAGACAATTTTAGCGTTCCCCCTCCCCCGCGCTGCGCGCGGGGGAGGGGGGTGGGATATATTTTATTTTTTTGCAAAAAATAAAATATATCTTTTTTCCGGGTTTTCGGTCGTAATAAGCGCACTATTAAATATCCTTTTCCCGGGTTTTCGGTCGTAATAAGCGCACTATTAAATATTCCTTTTCCTGGTTTTCAGTTGCAAAAAGTACGCGCGGTATAGGTTGATTCAAGGATTGGGCGCCAATGATTCTTTGAAGCTAAACCGTCTGACCCTTGAAAAAATATTTTTATAGAACGCGATCATATAGCGCAGGGTATGACCGGTACGGACTCCAATGCGTGTATATAAAATACGCTGCATGACGATAAACATGATGGTCATGGCGGTCAGCGTTCCGTAAGGCGCGCCGAACAAGCCAAATCGTTTAATAAAAATATAATTACAGGTCAAATTTACGCAGGCGCCCAGCGTCGTGATCAAAAAATTGGTTTTGGGTTTTCCGATAGAGTCCAAAACCGTTCCAAACTGGATAGCGAAAGCCATGAAGAATCCGTAGAAAATGGTTAATCGCAAAATAGGCGCAGAATCTGCATATTTGGCTCCCCCGATCACATGAACGATCAGGTCTGCAAAAACCAAAATAAAAACGATCAGGGGCAGAATCAATCCAAGCAGTACGCCGACCGATTTCTCGTATAAATACTTAGCGGCGGCAGGGCCTTCTTCGTGGTTCCGCCGGGCGCTTTGGGGGAAAAGGATGGTTGCCAAAGTGGTAGTCGGCACTTCCGCTAGGTTGTTCACCCGCAACGCCAGATCGTAAGTGGAGACCGAATCCAGCAATAATCTTCCTAAAACCGTTTTATCGACGCTTTTGTAGGCCATCGTGGAAATATTGGTTCCAAAAGTGAATTTTCCATAGTGAAATAATTTCCTTACCCACCCCCAGTCAATCGTTTTGCTGAAATCCAGGTATTTCCTGGCAAAAAAGAACGCGACGAGCGCGGCAGGCAGCGCGGCGATGATCTGGCAGCGCGCCAGTTCGATTAATTGAATGCCTGAATGGGACAGAAAAAGATAGAGCACATAAAAAAAAAGGATACCGTTCTTGACAAAACTACTCCAAAACAGACCTTTAAAATCCAGGTTGGCCTGTTGTATGAAATTGAACTGGTACAAAGCGGATAAAATAAACGTCGTGGCCGCGTAAATCTGCAGGAGTTGCGGCAGTTGTTTGGCGCCCGGAAACAGGCTTCCGATAGAACCGCTGAACAATAACAGGGCGGCTACGATCAACAGCGATAAGCCAAAATTGAGCAATAAAGAAGCGGTGGATATTTTAGGATACTCTGAACGATCGGAAATGTTCAAAAAAGTCACCATGCCGTTTTGAAGCAAACCCGTCCGTCCGACTTCTATGAAAGCGGTAATGGTAGCAAACAGAACCCATTCTCCGGCGGTCGCTTTATCGAGGATTCTCAGGATAATGATAAAACTGCCCAAATTAAAGACCATTTGGGTAATTTTGTCCAGAAAAGTATAAAAACCGGATTTAATCCAGTAAGAATTTCTCATATCGACGCTGGTGAAAGAATCGTCCGAGGGAGACTATATGTTACTTTAGAATTGGCGTTTGTTATTTTAGATTACTTAAATCTACTTTGTTCAGGATAGCGCCCTGCAACTGGCTACCCAAACTCTTAAGAAAAGCGATACCGTCCTGATCTGCGGCTTTGATATTGGTTTCAGCGTCAAAAATAGCGATTACTTTATCGACGTAGCCAGTTAATTCCGAAGCGTCCGAATATTTATTAATAGCGGCGGCTTCCAGGAAAATAAAGTCATATTCGGCTTTATAACCTTCCATTTTCTTATTAAAATCAATACCCGCCAACCTTTCGGAAGGAGAACTCGCGCCGCCTTTATTGCCAATGACGTCTGTGCGGGAAAGGTCGATCTGAAAGCCCAGATCGGAAGATCCTGGCATGCGCTTGGCTTCCTGCGTGATCGGATTTTCCTGCATCCGCTGATTGGAAAGCCCAGTCAGCGTATTATTTTTGAAATTAGTATCGATGATCAATACTTTTTTATTGATCAGACCGAGCGAATAGGCAAGGGAAGCAACGATAAAAGATTTTCCTTCCCGCTCTTTCAGGCTGGTAAACAGGAAACTTTTTGCGCCCGATATTTCAAACTCATGCCGTATCTTTCTCAATGATTCTTTAAAACGTTCGGAATCTTTGGCTTTGGAGTTTTCCGTAAAAAGCTGGTTGAAATTATTTAAAGCGCTCGATTTGATTTTATTGACAATACCGATCAATGGAATCCCCACCTGTTTTTTAAACTGGAAAGGAGCGCTGATGGTGGAGTCAAAATAGATCAGTAAAAAAAGCAGGATGGTCGCTAAGGAACCCGCCGAAACGCCCGCAAAAGCGGCTATCAGCGGCCTGTTATTATTCTCCGGTTTATCGGGAGGAAAAGGCGGCTCGATGATGCGCATCGGGTTCTCCCGTTCGGAGCTTTGCTTATTGACGTCCGCCAGGTTTTGACGCTCAACGGCGTACTGGTATTCTTTTTTTGCCACGTCGATGTCCTGCGAGTATTTTTGTACGTCGGCGTTGTTTTTGACCAGTTGATCTCTTTGCGTTTTTAACTCTTCCAGCTTGGCTTCAATCACAGCCACGCTTTTTTCGAGCGAACTGGAATTATTTCTTGCGTCCAGGCTTTTATAATAGCTTTCTTTTTCAAGATCGTTTTGCGGGTCTCCGTCTTTGCGTCTTTTCTTCGCCAGATCTAAAGAAACCAGTTGCCGGTGGGCTTTCAGGTTATCCAGCCGGTCCTTCATGTTTTTATCTTTCATCCCGGAATCCACATATTGAGCGGTAACGCTGTTAATCTGGTCGTTTACGCGCGCCAGTTCAGAATTGTTCGTTACGTCGTCAATAATGGTCGACTCGCGCTTGCGCACGTGCAAACTATCCTCAAAAGCAAAATTACGGTTAACGGCGTCTGCCGCGGCTTTCTTTTTCAGCTCGTCGTTACGGACCATCTCCAGTTCTTTGATCTGCGAAACGATCGCCTGGCTTTGCTCCGGCAAACCGACAATGTGATTATTCTTGCTGTAGCGGTTTAGTCCGACCGTCAGGCGATCCAGCGAATCTTTTTTCTCTTTAACGAGGTTATTATAAAAACTAACCGATTTATCCGTAGCGCTTTCCCGCGAGTTGTTATAATAATTCAAAAATTCGCTGCAAAACTTGCTCACCACATAATATGCCTGGTTAGGATTGTCCGATTTGTATTCTACTTTGATATAATCTGATTCCTTAACCCGCTGAATATCGATCTTATCTTTCAGGGTTTCGTAATCATACCCCAGCGCTTTTTCCAGTTCGCGGGCTTTCGCCAGCGTTTTTATGTCGGCTTCCCCGGCCAGAACGGAGTCTTTTTCAGGTTTAGGATCGCTGTGGAGTTCCAGCGCGGCGAGATAGTTATTAATATCCTGCGTAGTAATTTTAACGTCTTTTTTCAACTGTCGAAAAGGAACTTCTCCGGGTTGCGGCGCCAGGTCGTGCTGCACCAGCAATTTGGACAACCGGTTGATCCCCGGCCTGGATTTCATGTATTCGATGAGGTTGCTAAATTTGCTTTGTATCTCAAATTCCTGTATAAATTCATTTTGTTCGCCCACGCGCACTCCCTTAAAACTCATAATACCGGTCGTAATCTGAGCGCTCGATTTATAGACGCGCGGTACGAGTCCGACCAGGAACCAGGCGGCCAGGGCGGCAGTCAATACCGACAACATCAACAGCCATTTTCTACGGGAAAGAACACTAAAAAAATAACGGGTTTCCATATATAGTTGCAAATTTTCTCAGTGTGAATTTCAGTAATGCGATCCGTCTGCAAGACTAAGTGCAAAATTAAAGTTTTACAAGTTCTTTAACGCGCAAGTGATTTCAGAACTTGTGACGTTGCAAATATAATTCCAAATACTATATTCATCAAATTTAAATGATAAGTAGTAATTGATAATCAATGTTTTAATTTATATTTATGCTAAATAATATGAGATTAAAAACAATTAATATATCCGTTTAATTTACTTATTAACATAGCATTATGAAAATAATTAAACCATATTTAAAGGAAAAGGAAAAGGGGGAGAGAAATCGAATGATATATATAAATATATATATTCTAACGGCGGGAGGTTATATTTAAAATATTTATATTTTCGGATTAATGAGCGTAAGCCGGCGCCTCGCTGGTTTCTAATACCGCAAAAAGATCATAATCCGCACAGGAAATAATTTTTACTTCGGCGAAATCCCCTATACGGATATGGGTTTTATTGTCCGCTTTGACTAAGACTTCGTTATCCACTTCCGGCGAATCCTGTTCCGTCCGGCCCACATAATAACCGCCTTCTTTCCGGTCGAACAAAACCTTTAATTTTTGCCCTACTTTCGCCTGATTTTTACGAAGCGAAACAGGCCGCTGCACCTCCAAAAGTCGCTGCGCTCGGTATTCTTTGACCTCTTCCGGGACGTCGTCTTCCAGGTCATAGGCGCTCGTACCTTCCTCATGCGAATATTTAAACGCCCCTACCCTGTCGAATTCCATTTTCTCCACGAAACGACAAAGCTCTTCAAACTCTGCGTCCGTTTCTCCCGGAAATCCGACCAAAAAAGTAGTTCGTATAGCGATCCCAGGCGATTTTTCCCGCGCCAGCGCTATCAATTCGCGGGTCTCTGCCTGTGTAATTTGGCGCCGCATTCTTTTCAACACCTCGTCGGAAGCGTGCTGCAACGGCAGATCCAAATAATTACACACTTTCGTCAAATGGCGCATCGCGTCAAATACCTCGACCGGAAATTTGGACGGATACGCATAATGCAGCCGGATCCACTCGATTCCTTCCACCGCGTTCAGTTCGGCCAGCAATTCATTCAGCGCTCTTTTTTTGTATAGGTCCAGTCCGTAGTAGGTCAACTCCTGCGCAATCAAAATCAATTCTTTCACCCCTCTTTTCGCAAAGTTCCGCGCCTGCTGAACCAGAAGCGCTATCGGCTGCGAAATATGCTTCCCCCGCATCAGCGGGATCGCGCAAAAAGAACAGGTCCGGTTACACCCCTCCGATATTTT
>JBBRMZ010000181.1:0-9358 GCA_038230555.1 Chitinophagales bacterium | reverse complement strand
GCTGTTCAATCACTGGTATGTAGCGACCGGCGTCTATAAAGATTCTGTTCAAGTTGGCGCTTCCGACAGCGTCGTTACCTTGATTTTGACGGTCAACCCTAAAATTTTCGCTTCTTTTTCTAAATCAATTTGCGCGGGCGATAGCGTAAAAGTCGGGGGCCATATTTACAAAACGGCAGGGATTTATTCGGACACGCTGAAAAACGGGACAGGCTGTGATAGCATTATTTCAACCTCAATCTCCATTTTCAAAATGGATACGACGCTGATCTATAAAACGTCCTGTTCATCGGCAGACACGGGTTTGGTTAAAATGCTCCTCAAAAACCGCAACGGTTGCGACAGTTTGGTTTTGACACGGACGACTTTATTGCAAGCGGGCGCTTTTGCGCAAACGCGAACTATTTGCGCGGATGACAGTGTAAAAGTCGGCGCGCATGTTTATAAAACTGCGGGCGTGTACTCGGATACGCTTAAAAATGGGGCGGGATGTTATAGTTTATTAACGACTACGGTCTCCATTTTGTAATCGGATACGACGCTGGTTTCCAAAACGTCCTGTTCAGTGGCAGATACGGGCCTGGTCAAAACGCTACTAAAAAATATGAACGGCTGCGATAGTTTGGTTCTAGTGCGGACGACCTTATCAACGCAAAATACCTTAACTATCACTGCGACCGTTTGCGCGGGAGACAGCGCACGGCTATTCAATAGATGGTACAAAACGTCGGGCATTTTCAAGGATTCCGTTCCAGGGGTTGGGGGTTGCGACAGCGTAGTTACTTTGGTATTGACGGTAAGCTCCAAATCTACGGGTAGTTTTTCTAAAACTATTTGCGCCGGCGATAGCATAAAAGTGGGTGTACATATTTACCGGTCGGCGGGCGTCTACTTGGATACCCTGAAAAACAGAACGGGTTGCGACAGCATGGTAACGACGACCGTGTCTATTTTCAATACAGACACGACGTTTTTAACAAAAGTCTCTGGCTCGCCTTTGGATACCGGCCTGGTAAAAACAGTCTTTAAAAACCTCAACGGCTGCGATAGCCTTGTCTTTACCCATACTACTTTATCCCATCAAAATGATTCGACAACAATCACGGCAACTGTTTGCGCGGGCGACAGCGCACGGCTGTTCAATCGCTGGTATGCAGCGACCGGCGTCTATAAAGATTCTGTTCAAGTTGGCGCTTCCGACAGCGTCGTTACCCTGATTTTGACGGTCAACCCTAAAATTTCCGCTTCTTTTTCTAAATCAATTTGCGCGGGCGATAGCGTAAAAGTCGGGGGCCATATTTACAAAACGACAGGGATTTACTCGGATACATTAAAAAATGGAACGGGCTGTGACAGCGTGGTAAGGACCACCGTCTCGATTTTTAAAATGGATACAACGCTGATTTCTAAAACCTCCTGCTCGCCGTCTGATACGGGGTTGATTAAAACGCTACTTAAAAACTTAAAGGGATGCGACAGTTTGGTTTTGACACGCATGACCTTGTCAACCAAAAACATGTCGACGATTACCTCAACCGTTTGCTCCGGCGACAGCGCGCGGCTGTTTAACCGCTGGTATAAAACGACGGGCGTTTATAATGATTCTGTTCCCGGGGTTGGGGGTTGCGACAGCGTAGTAACACTGATTTTAACTGTGAACCCAAAATTAACCGGTAGTTTTGCTAAAACCATCTGCGCCGGCGATAGCGTAAAAATCGGCGCGCATATCTATAAAACGGCGGGGCTCTACTCGGATACCCTAAAAAGTATGACTGGCTGCGACAGTATCATTTCAACGAATGTTTCCATTTTCAAAACAGATACAACTTTATTAACAAAAATATCCGCCTTGCCTTCGGATACCGGCCTGGTAAAAACAGTCTTTAAAAACCTCAACGGTTGCGACAGCCTTGTCTTTACCCAAACTACTTTATCTCAGAAAAACGCTTCAACAACTATCACGGCAACTGTTTGCGCTGGCGATAGCGCCCGGCTATTTAATCGCTGGTATAAAACGACCGGCATCTATAAAGACTCCGTTCGCATCGGCAGCGGCGACAGTGTCGTTACTCTAATTTTGACGGTCAACTCTAAAATTTCAGTCGCTTTTTCTAAGGAAATTTGCGCGGGCGATAGCGTAAAAGTCGGCGCGCACAATTATACAACGGCTGGCATCTATTCGGATACACTCAAAAATGGGTCAGGTTGCGACAGCGTGGTAATGACCACGGTTTTGATTTTTAAATCGGATACGACATTAATTTCCAAAACTTCTTGTTTGGCGGCTGATACGGGCCTAGTCAAAACGCTTCTTAAAAACCTGAACGGCTGTGATAGTTTGGTTTTAACGCGCACCACCTTATCGACCAAAAATACGTCGACCATCACCGCGACCGTTTGCTCCGGCGACAGCGCGCGGCTGTTCAATCGTTGGTATAAAACGACGGGGGTTTATAAAGATTCCATTATCGCTGTTGGCGGTTGCGATAGCGTGGTAATGCTTATTTTGACAGTGAAACTGAAATTTTCGAGTAGTATTACTAGAGCGATTTGCGCGGGCGACAGCCTAAAAGTCGGGAGCCACATTTACCGGTTGGCGGGCGTTTATTCTGACACGATCAAAAATGCGGCAGGCTGCGATAGTGTGATTGGGACGACGGTTTCCGTTTTAAAACCGGATACGACGTTTACCGACGCCATCGCTTGCTCGGAACAGGATACGGGCTTCTTTAAAACCGTCTTTAAAAACCGGAACGGCTGCGACAGCGTGGTGTGGACGCGGAAAACTTTAGCAAAAAAGGACGCTACGGTGGATATTAAAGATATTTGCCAGGGCGATAGCCTCTTTTTCAAAAACCGGTGGCTCAAACTTTCAGGCGTCTACAAGGAAGTCCTGATGAACACGGCGGGCTGCGACAGCGCCGTCGAACTGCGCCTGATTGTCCGCGCCAGAGATACCACGCTGATCGAAAAAACAAGCTGCCGGATGACGGAAGTTGGGACGTCCATTGTCCGTCTCCAAAACCGCTTCGGATGCGATAGTTTGGTCCAGATCCATACGCGCTTTGTTTCGGACGGCCTGAGCGCTTCCCTGCGGGTCGTCAAACCGGTCGGTTGTTACGGCGCGCGCGACGCCCAACTTTCCGCGTCGCGGACGGGAGGCGGGAAGCCGCCCTATAGTTTTCACTGGAGCGTCAATGCGGCCGGCGATTCGGCGACTGCATTGGGGCAGGGTATTTACTTTCTGACGGTCGCCGACGCGGCAGGCTGCAACGCTGTGGATTCCGTGAAATTGACCCAGCCGGCGCCGCTGCGGGCGGCGTTCAGCGCGCAGCCGCCTATTTGTTACGGCGATTCCAACGGGGTCGTCAAAATTGATAGCGTGAACGGGGGAACGGCCCCTTATTTTGTAGCGTTCAATGGATTGGCCTTCAACGAACGGATCAATGTGCTCCCTTTTTATATCAAATATTTGAAGCCCGGAAATTACCCGGTCGCGATCACAGACTCCCGGCAATGCATTTTCCGGGATACGGCGGACGTCACGACCAAGCCGCCGTTGTTTGTCGATATGGGCGCCCGGGAAGAGCGGTTGATATTGGGCGACAGCGTGTTTTTAAAACCTGTGGCGGGTTTTCCGATCCATGCGTTCCAGTGGTCGCCGGCCGATTATTTGAGCTGCCCGACTTGCTTGCGCGGCTTTGCGAAACCGTTTTTTACGACCAGCTACACCCTGACGCTGACGGATACGGCCGGCTGCCAGGCGGTCGGCAAGATCACCATTTTTGTGGATAAACCCCGCAAAGTGTTTATCCCGAACGCTTTTTCGCCCAACAACGACGGCCAGAACGACGTCCTGACCATCCTGACGGGCCAGGAAGTAGCGCTGATAAAAACCTTCCAGATATACGACCGCTGGGGCGAAAAAGTATTTGAGGCAGGTAACGCTCAGCCCAACGACGAACGCGCGGGTTGGGACGGAACTTTTAAAGGCCAGCCCGCGCCGACGGGAAGTTATGTTTATTTTGCAAAAATTGTTTTTAAGGATGGAGTAGAATTGATGTATCAGGGGGACGTCAATATAGTCAGATGATTTACAATCCCGCCTTCGCCGAAATCTCCAGCATCCTATCAATTGCCCCGCGTCCTTCCTGAATGATCCACGCCGGCAGCGTGATTTCGGGTAGTTCGTATTTCATACACAAATACAATTTTTCCATGGTGTTCAACCGCATATACGGGCATTCGTTGCAGGCGCAACTGTTATTGGGCGGCGCGGGATAAAATAATTTGCCTGGCGACGCCAGTTCCATTTGGTGGATAATGCCCGCTTCGGTGGCTACGATGAACTCGGTTGCAGGGTTTTGCTGCGTATATTTCAACAGGCCGCTGGTGGAACCGATATAATCGGCTTTGGCGAGGATATGGGCTTCGCACTCCGGGTGGGCGATGAATTTGGCGGCCGGGTGGCGTTGCATGAGTTTGGTGATCTTCTCGTCCGAAAAAATCTCGTGGACAATGCAGGAGCCTTGCCAGAGAACCATGTCGCGGCCCGTTTTTTTGATCAGGTACGCGCCGAGGTTTTTGTCGGGGGCAAAAATGATTCCTTTATCTTTCGGAATGCTTTCGATGACCTGGACGGCGTTGCTCGAGGTGCAGCAAATATCGGTCATCGTTTTCAACTCCGCCGTGCAGTTGATATAACTGACGACGACGTGGTCGGGATATTTTTCTTTGAATTTCCGGAACAGGGGGGCGGGGGCGCTGTCCGCGAGCGAGCAGCCCGCCTTCAGGTCGGGCAGCACGACTTTCTTTTGCGGCGACAGGATTTTCGCCGTTTCGGCCATGAAGTGGACGCCCGCGAAAACAATCATATCCGCGCTGGTTTTAGCCGCCTGTTGCGAAAGTTGCAGACTGTCGCCGATGAAATCGGCAATATCCTGTATTTCGGACTCTTGGTAATAATGCGCCAGGATGACCGCGTTCTTTTCTTTTTTCAGGCGGGTGATCTCCGCTGCGAGGTCCATCGTCGGATCCAGTTCTATATCTAAAAACCCTTTTTTAGGCATACTGCCGATGGCGGAAGCGATATTTGCGCTCATGTCAAAGTTAATGATGAATGAGAAAAATAATGATAAATAATAAATGATGAATTATTGCTATAGCGCCGACCTTCATTTTTCACAATATTAACGCACCCGGACTGTAAATAGTTCAGTTATTTTAAAAATTAAACTAACTATTGGCGTTCAAATAAAAATAATGGCCGATTGCTAAAACCGTTCTATATTTGCCTGACCGATTCATTCAAAACCTGCCTGTCCATCCGTAAAATCTTCGCAAAAGTATGGCATTTCTACGTTCCGTCGCTTTTTTCTGCGTTCTCCTTTCTCCGCTCGCGCTTCCGGCTCAAAAGTTACTGGCTCCCGACGATTTTTTACCCCATAAACTGGGCGAGCAATTCACGCCGCATTTCCAGATGGTCGAATATTTTCGCCACGCGGCGGCCAATTCCAGCCGCATTATTTTGAAACAATACGGGAAGACCTACGAGGACCGTCCGCTCATTTATGCCGTGGTTTCTTCCAAAGAGAATCTCGCCAACCTGGAGCAGATCCGCCTGAATAATCTCCGGCGGGCGGGTATGGTCGCCGGAAAACCCGACGATTCCAACCCAATTGCCATCGTCTGGCTCAGCCTCAACGTGCATGGCAACGAAGCGGCCTCGTCCGAAACGTCGATGCTGTTGCTTTATAACTTGTTGGATTCCACGCGCGCGGACGTGCAGGAATGGCTCAAAAATACCGTCGTGGTGATCGACCCGTGCGTCAACCCGGACGGAAATAATCGCTACACGCACTGGTACATCGACGCTTCCGATAAAATACCGAACCCGAACCCGGAGGCCCGCGAACACCGCGAACCCTGGCCGGGCGGCCGTTCCAACCATTACCTGTTTGACCTTAACCGCGACTGGGCCTGGGCGACTCAAACCGAATCGCAGCAGCGGCTCGAAATATATCACCAATGGTTCCCGCACGTTCACGTCGATTATCACGAGATGGGCTATCGCGAGCCGTATTATTTCGCGCCCGCCGCCGAGCCTTTTCATAAGTTGATTACGCCCTTCCAGCGAAGTTTCCAAACGGAGATCGGTAAGAACCACGCTACATATTTCGATCAGAACGGCTGGCTGTATTTTACCCGCGAAACCTACGATTTGTTCTACCCCAGTTATGGCGACACCTACCCGACCTACAACGGCGCCATCGGAATGACCTACGAGCAGGGCGGCATCCGCGCGGGCCGCGTCATTTCGCTCGATAACGGTTTATACCTGACCTTGAAAGACCGCATCCAGCACCACCTGACCACAGCGCTTTCGACCATCGAAATATCGTCTAAAAACGCCGACCGCTTGGTGCAGAACTTTACCGCTTACTTTAAAGAAGGTTCCGAAAATCCGAAAGGAACGTACAAATCCTTTATTATCCGCAATACCAATTCGCGGGATAAGATCAAAGCGCTGACCATACTGCTCGACCGCCACAAAATACAGTACGGACGCGCCGGACAAACGGCCAGCCTGGGCGCTTACGACTATACGACCGGCAAAGACACGACTATCCGCCTCAACGAAAACGACCTGGTGATCAATACCCGGCAGCCGCGCTCCACGCTTGCGCAAGTGTTGTTCAACCCCGACAACGAACTGGCCGATTCTGCGACCTACGATATTACCGCCTGGTCGATCCCCCTGGCTTACGGCCTACAGGCCTACGCTTCCAAACAGTCCGTCGGCGCGGGGCAGCCCTTTATGCGGGATACTTTTGTGAACCGCATAGATTTTTCATCCGCGCCCACCTATGCCTATATCATTCCCTGGAAAGGATTGAACGCGGCGCGTTTTTTGAGCCACGTTATGCAGCGCGGCGTCAACGCGCGGGTGGCGACGGCGCCTTTTGTGTCTAATAAAATTTCTTACCCGAGCGGGACGGTGATCGTCGCCCGCGCAGACAATACCCATTTGGGCGAGCGCTTTGGGAGAGAGCTCATCGCTAATTCCACTATTTTTGAACAGGAAGTGATTCCCATGGCCACCGGATTTGCGGAAACCGGCCCCGACGTAGGGTCCGCCAAAATGGAGTTGCTTAAAAAACCTTCCGTGGCCATACTCTACGACGACCATGTGGACGTACATTCTTACGGGCAGGTCTGGTATTATTTTGAGCAGGAACTGCATTACCCGGTCACCTCCATCGCTACCGGCGACGTTGGCCGCGCGCGGTTGTCGCAATATAATATTATTATTTTGCCCGAAGGCGGATATGCGGATATGGATTCCGGCAAACTCGCCAAACTGACCCAATGGGTCGCCGACGGCGGCAGGCTGATCGCTATCGGCGAAGCGCTGGGCGCCCTCGAAGACAAAAAAGGGTTTGAACTGTCCCGCTTTGCTTCTAAAAAAGAAGAGGAGGCTCAAAAAGAGCAACAATCCGCCGATAAGCTGGCGCGCCGCTTTGCACATTATGAAGACATAGAACGAACTGCCGTCGGCGAAGGGAATCCCGGCTCCATTGTCCGGGTTCAAATGGATAATACCCACCCGCTGGCCTACGGTATGCCCAATTACTATTATTCCCTGAAAACCGGAACCGCCGTCTATCCGCCGTTGAAAAATGCCTGGAATGTGGGCTATACCGACGGAAAACTGAACCGGAGCGGTTTTATGGGCCATAAGCTGGAAGCGGGCATTAAAAATAGCGCCGTTTTCGCCGTTCAGAATTCCGGCAGAGGGGCGATCATATATATGGTCGACAATCCGCTGTTCCGCGGCTTCTGGTACCAGGGCTTGTTTTTATTCGGCAACGCAGTGTTTATGCCGATGAATTAAAAAAAAGAAGCGCGCTTCTATATGATAGTTATTTAATGCGAATAACGGATTAAAAACCAGCAAAAGCGGTTTAACGCCGGGCTACCTTTTGCGGATATGCAACTCTTCGCCATGATTAATATGGCGTTTTTGAGGCGCCTATTCCTTCGACCTTCCCCCAAACCGAATATAATCTGAGGGGAGGGTTATACCTGACTCATACCTGACTTATATACGGCTTATATGTGCCTTATATATGACTCAGGGGGTTTATAAAAACACCTTACTGGGAGCGCATATATAAATAAAAAGGCTTTTTTCTAAATTTTCTATTTTAAGCGTTTTTAAGAGGGTTTTAAATCTAAATCGACTATATAGACCAAAACGCGTGTAAAATCGCGCTGAATCGACCAGAAGCAGATAAAATCGAATTTATTTACAATGAATACTATTTTTATTATTTTATTTCAACGCTCCAAAACTGCCAGCTTCCCCGACCAAACCCTTTCCTTCCCCTCCCACAACGCGCAAATATAGATCCCCGCCGCCAGCCCCGCCGCCTCGGGATGAAAAACGTCCATGCCCGCCGACAGCGCCGCGCTATAAGCCAAACGCCCCAGACGGTCGTAAATAAAGAACCGCCCGGGCTGTTGCAGCGGCGCGCTCAGCTCCAGCGTCAGCGGCCCGTTCGTCGGGTTGGGATACAGCTTGACCTCCTTTTTTTCGGAGACGTCCGCCGTCGGGGTCAGGGTGTCGCAGGGGCTGCCTTTGAGCGCGCCAAGACGGAAAAATGGGTAGTTGGGCATGGTCCTGTTGTAGGTGGGCAAAGTAACCGAATGTTGCAGCACTTTACAGGCGACGCCGGGACTGTCCGGTTGAGTGATCACGTGAAGCGTGTAAGTGTTGGTGGCGATATATATTTTCCCGTCCGGCGCCAACCGCGGCGCCAAAAATGTGGACAGAAAATTTTGAGTGGTTCTGAAACCGTCGTAAACGGCTACCGCAACTCTGGATGAGGCAATATCCCGGCTTCGCAGATCATATTGAATAAGCGAATCCGATTGCGAAACGTACAAATATCTGGAATTGGGCGATATGGCCAATCCTTCGGGAAAATCTCCTCCGATATAATTGATGGTGATGGGTATATTGCCGCTTAACAACCCGCTGCAGCGATCGAATGTAAATATATCCAATCTTGACTTATTGGGTTTTCCCTCGCTGATAAGCGCGTCTCCCGTGATTCTTACGTAGGTGGACCCGTCGGGCGAGAAAGCCGATTCGCCCACAATGTCGGTAGCGGTTCCGAGGCTTTGTTTTCCGATAACCTGCAAGCCTTTGGGGCTTAATAACAGTCGGTAATAGCTATTAGACTTCTTGCGAAAGTATTTATTCGGTTATTTTTAATTGAATTTCGTGGTTATAAATACCGGCAATCAGGTTAAACCTCAATCCAAATCGTTTGCGCCGGTTTCTGTATTTAGC
>JBBRMZ010000180.1:0-9390 GCA_038230555.1 Chitinophagales bacterium | reverse complement strand
GGGTGCGCTGTCGATATGGGGCGCCACGAGGGTCTGGATACTGTCGATCACAATGATATCCGGTTCGAGCGCCTGGGCGTGCGAGAGAATTTTGGCGGTATTGGTTTCGGCCAGCAGGTAACACTCGGACTGCCCCTTGCCGATGCGGTCGGCGCGCATTTTAATCTGCTCGGCGCTTTCTTCTCCGCTGACGTATAAAACTTTTGCTTTCAGGCCTAAAGTCATTTGGAGCATCAGCGTTGATTTGCCGATGCCGGGCTGTCCGCCGATAAGGATAATGGAGCCTGAAACGATCCCGCCGCCCAGCACGCGGTTCAGCTCGAGGTCAGGACTAAGGAAGCGCTGGGTTTCGCCCGTTTTGATATGGCTGAGGAGCGTGGGCTTGGCTTCGTCGAGTTTGCCGCCTTTCCATATTTTTTTGCGCTCGTCCTGCTTGTTTTCTTTTTGAACGACTTCTTCCACCAGGGTATTCCATTCGCCGCAGGCGGGACATTTGCCGACCCACTTCGGCGCCGTGGCGCCGCAACTCGTGCAGGCAAATATTTTTTTGACGGTGGGCGCGGCAATGCTCATGGTAAAAGGCAATAGGATGGAAAGAAATAATGTACTTTACGTGGAAGACAACGCAAAGATAGGCTATTTTAACACAATTTGTTTAAATAAAAAATTAAATTCTCCTCACCCAAAGTTTCCAACTTTTTCTAAATGCCGGGTATTCTTGTTCCTTTATATAATTTGAAAAGGTCGGGTGCTGAATAATATCTAATGATTTACCACGATTTTCTTAACTCCCTGCCCGTCCGCAAAAGAAAACCGAACAAAATATATACCATTGACCAGCCCGTCGACGTCTATTTGATAGGTGTTTTGTTTGATCGAAGGAATAGTTTTCACGAGCGCGCCCGTTACATTGAGTATCCTCACTTCCTTTAGTCCTGCGGCAATGTTTCCATTGAGTGAAATGAATACTTGATTGCTGACGGGGTTGGGAAAGATTTGGATATTATTTTCAAAATAAACATTTTCAATCCTTGAAAGGCAGCTATAATTTTTTCCATCTCTAATGGATTTAATGACGTCATTTGTAAAGCAATCCAAATGATAAGTCCATTCAAAGGAATAAAAAATAAGTGGATAAAAGGGATTTTTTAAGCTTCCAATTCCTTCAACCCAAACATCGTTATCGCCAATGCCTCCATTAAAAGAACGTCCTTGAACACTTAAGGCTCTTCTTTTTTGACCGAAAATTATAATGGTGTCTACTTTTTGAACAACTACTTTTATAATATTTTTTGAATGAGAGGTTTGTAAATCTAAAATATTTATTATGCTATCGCCCTGCTTTAAATTGAAATTATATAATATTATATCACTCGTTTGTGCCGACCCATTTACATTGCCGCCACAGGCGGCATATTTGCCTCTGTACCAAATAATGCTGGAACTATCTTGGCGAACGCTTCCCTGATACCCATTTTTATCTGAATAAATTTGCTTATATCTATTCATCTCAATGACCGTATCTGATTTATAAAAAAATTTATCATGACAATAATTATGACAGTTGCCGCATCCGCCATCATAATCAAAAGTAGATAACCACTGATTGGAACTATCTATAAAAGAAATCGGATATTGTGCATTACTAAAAAAATAAATGAAACTGAATAGTATAATTACAAAAGCCTTCATATTATATAAATAATTAAGTAATGTAAAAAGAGATTTCTGAAAAAAGAGCCAAACAATCCATGAATAACTTTATTTCCTAATCTGCGAATAATTGGTTGAAAAAAATAAAAAAGGCGTCGGGATAATAGACCCGAAAATCAGAAGTGAATACAACGGGAGCACATAGCCCTTTTATCCTTTTGCGCTCGCTTAACTCGCGCAAAGGAGGGGTGGTTTTCCCGACGTCTGGAAAACCCGGCGTTGGTCTCCGCTTTACCGCCGTGCATTAATTAGGAATATTAGCAGGCGTTAATTCCGCGCTATGGAATTATCGCGCCGAAGGCGCGATAGAAGGGGGGAGATGGACGCTCGCGTAATTTTTAGGTTTTTTTACGGCCAAGCCGTAAAAAAACCTAAAAATTACGCGAGCGTCCGAAAAGTCTTATCGCCGGCGAAGCCGGCAACGTGTTACTCGGATGAATTTATTTTGTCTAACATACTAAAAAGACTTACCCATTATTCCTGTTTAATGCACGGCGGTATCGCGGAGGGAAGAATTGTTTACGAGTCGAAAATATGATCTCTCTATTTAACGTGAGTTATGAATTAAACATGCGAATGAAAATGAACAACTTTATTCGAGGCCCTTTAAATCATGCGCCGGCTTCGCCGGCAAAAGGATTTCTTCGGACGCGCACTTATCGCCCCAAGTATAATGTTCGACCGTTCTTTTGTCAATAATTTTTTTATCATTTTGCATGGATCATTCAGGAGGTTAGAAAACTTATTTAATTTTTCTTCTTTAAAAAGTAATCCCAAGCCGCTTTGGCAATATCAGCAATAAGTTGTTCATTAGCGGTCTTGTTTTCTTTAGAGTTAGTCACGAACACGCTAATGAAAACAGGCTGGCCGTTGGGTAAAAAAACAACGCCGATATCGTTGACCGCCGCTGTTATCCCGGCTGGATTGGTTCCGGAAGTTCCCGTTTTATGGGCGGCTACGGTTCCTTTAGGCAAAAGTCCTTTCAGGCGATTTTGGCCGGTTTGCGTTTCGCGCATGATTTTCCAAATGAAATCATGGCTTTTTTCAGATAACAACTTTTGGGCGTTAAAATAAAAAGTTGTCAATACTTCATTTGCACTGGCCGGAGTAGTCCAATTTTGAAATTGCGCTTCCCAGTCGCTTTGCATCTTTTCTTCGTCGAATTTGATGGAAACGTCTTTCAGGTTATTTTTTATGAAATAATCTTCCACTACCTGCGGCCCACCCATTAATTTTAACAATAGGTTGCATCCGACATTATCGCTTTGAGAAATAGTATATTCTAAAACCTGAGCAACGGTCAAAACGCCTCCTTTAGGATATTTTTCTCTGATGGGACTATACAGATTGGAGAGCAGATCTTTAGGTTCAACGTTGATTTTTTGATCAAAAGAAAATTTTCTTTCATCAATTTCTGATAGAAGCGCCAAAGCTATATGTAATTTAAATACGCTCTGCATGGGAAAATGCCGGTCGCCATTGATCGACAAGGTCTCTTTTCCGTTATTTCCAATAATGGCGACGCCTACATCGGCGTTTTTGGCTGAAATGATTTGCCGGATTTTTTGGCATAAAGAGTCAATGGACTGCGCGGGAGACCGGAGGACGGGAAATGGTAAAACCAGGAAGACTACAAAAAATATTTTAAGCATAATTTGCTAATTAGAAGATTTTTTGGTCTCGCGCCTCTATGGGTTCAACCTGTTGAAAATAGCTTGTATGCCTTCAGGATTGGCGGTCGACATGGCTTCGCTGAAACCGAAGGTCAGCTCGGTTTTCCCCGCTTTCATTTGTTCAAAGACGGCGTCCACAAAAGCGCTCACCGGCGGATGCCCGTCGTGCAGGCCTTTTCCGCCCAGATCGGTATTCAAAGCGGGCGGGATCATTTCAATGACCTCGATATTCCTGGATTTTAATATATGCCGCAACGATAGGGTGAAGGAATGGAAAAATGCTTTGGTCGCGCAATAGACCGGAACTTTTGCGAACTGAACAAAGGCCAAGCCTGAAGTAACATTGACGATCGTATTCAACGATTTTAATTGAAGCAACAGCGTCGTCAAATGGATAGGCGCCATTATATTTGTCGCCACCTCGGCAGTCGCTTTATGATAAAATTCCGGGTCGGCAGCGTCCATCCAGTTTTGAACGCCCGCATTGTTCACCAGCACGTTCAGATCCGGATGGTTTTCTGAAACCCAGTTATATAGTTCTACACGGTCGGCTTCGACCGACAGATCGCATATTTTGGTAATGACGGCGGGATGTTTTTGCGCGACCTCGCGGAGCGCCGTCTCGCGTCTTCCGCAAATGATCACCGTATTGTTTTCCTGAATAAATCGTTCTGCCAGGCCCAAGCCAATACCGGAACCGCCGCCAGTAATCAAAATTTTGTTGTTAGTAAGGTTCATTTTTATTATTTCCGGGTTTTATGACAAATTTAATTAAATACTTCCGCGCATCCGCGCGCCAGGCACACGGGGAAGGGGTGGATGGATTTTCTGCCGCAATTAATATCCGCTTTGAAAGTTCGCGACGGCGCTAAGTACTCGTATAAGAATAAACGCGGGTATGATTTTGATAATTTGTTCTTGGTCAATGAAGTGAAAGCTGCGTAGCTACGCGGCTAATAGCTACTTAATATTTTTACAAAATCATAATCCTAATAATTCTTCCGATAAAACTTCCGGTATCCATCTACTGATTTTTGATTAATGATCTGCCGGTAATTATCCTGCGTTGTGGCGAACACCTCGTATTTGGCGCCTTTGGGCATAAACTCGGCGGCATTTTTCTCTACTTCCAGCGTGTACGCGAGGGCTTCGGCTTTATTGCTGAATTTCCGGATAACAAGGACAGGGATACCGGATTCGGTGCTGAGAAAGAAGTTGGAAATCTTCAGGTCTTCGGTGCGGTTGAATTTGGCGTTAAAATCGGAGACGGAGATTTTGGCGTTTTCAAGATCCGCCTCTTTGGTTAGGACTACAATGACATAATGCAGTTTGAGATCGTCGGTTTTGAAAGGGCCGTCGTCCGCTGAAGTTTCAGCGGTCGTGCTGTTGCCGATATTGTTGACCATTTCGGGGTTGGCGAGGTTGTTGCCCTCGATGACGCGCAACATTTCCTTAGCCCTTTTACCTTCGGGAGAATCGGCGAATTTACCGATCACGTCGCGCAGCGCGGTCATATAGGCGTCGCGGCCCTGTAAATGGCCGACGCTCATGGCGGTCAGTAAAGCAAACTTTGCGCGCATCGGGTTATTCAATCCAAAGGTTTGGTCGGTACCGGAGGCGCGGACGGCGACGGTTTTATAGTCGCCTTTTTTGAATAGGGCGTAGGTTGTGTCGTAGAAAGTCTGGACGGTGGAAGCGGCGTTCAGTTTTACGGACGCCGGGTCGAGCAGCGCTTTCGCGTAGGTAGATTCCGGATGATTACGGACGATGAGGTCGAAATAGGTTTTGGCTTTGGCGGCGTCTCCCTGATCGGTGTAAGCAAGGTAGAGATAATACCAGGCGTCGAGCTGATGTTTGGTGTCGGGGAACCGTTGCAGCAATTTTTCGAGGGCGTCGCCGGATTTGCGGCCATTCTTTAGCTTATCGAGGTACAAAGTGCCGAGCGCAAACTGCGCTTCCATCACTTTATCGTTGGCGGCGGCGATCTGCTCTTTATTGGCAGGGACGTCTTTCAAAATATCGGCTATTTCTTTAGCGCTTAACTTACTGTCTGTTCCGTTCGAGCCGTTATCGGCGGCCGCCGCCACGTCTCCGCTTATACCGGCGGAGCGTTTGTTAGCGCGATTCCAGTTGTCTTCCAGTTTACGGTCGCCCCAGCGTTTTTGAAATTCCCGCTGACCGCGCTTAACGGCTTCGATATTGTAAGCAAAGAAGGAAGGGCGCGTAGAAGCCAGCAAATCAGCCCCGCCTGCTCCGTTTCCGCCATTTTTAGCATTATTCGCGACATTGGCGGCAATATTCGCGGCGCGGGCGGCAGCGGCGGCGGCTTCGTCTTTAGCTTTTTTTATAGCGGTTGCGAAAGCTCTTTTTTCCGCGTCGGTCATGGCGGCTATTTTTAGGAGACTGTCCTGCAAAGCAATAATCTGAATATTTTTGGATATATCGGTCAGGTTTTCGCTGTATCGTTTGACCTCGCTATAGCGCGGATCGTTTTGAGAAATGACGGCCAGGGTGCTGTCGTAATAATTTTTGGCTTTGACAAAGTTCTCGGATTCGGTAAAAAGTTTGGCAAGCGAATAATAGGCCTCCGTTTTTTGAGAAACGTTACGACTGGCGACAGCCAAAGACTTTACCAAATAGCCTTCCGCTTCTTTTTTCTGGCCGTTTTTAAGCGCGTTCTGCGCCAGGGCAAAATAGATCTGGTCGTTGTATTCGCGGTTCTTCAAATCTTTAGACAGGACGATCAGCCTTTTGTTGGCGTCGTCCTGTGTGGGCGCGCCGGTCTGGATCATATTTAACCGGGTATTAAATTCCATTTCATAAGCGGGAGACATTTTCAATACCTTTCCGTAGCTGGCGTAGGATTCCTGGTTTCTGCCTAGTCCCTGTTGGATCTGACCCAGGATATAAAACATCCGCATTTTATCGGAGTTCTTATTTTTCATTTTAGTAGCGGCGGTCAAAGCGGGAATGGCCGCTTCGTAGTCTTGTTGTTTCAGCCGGATATTGGCCTGCGCCATGGCGGCCTGTCCCCGGACGTCATAAAAAGTAGCCGGATTTTTTTGCAAACTGGCCAATAGGTCGGAAGCGTCGTCGTATTCCTGGCGTTCCGTATAAGCGCGCGCCAGCCAGACCTCGCTTTCCTGCCAGCAGGGGCGGTGTTTCAGGAAATAACTCTTCGGCTTAGTAGCGGGCTTTTCTACTTTTACAACGCCTATTTTATACACCGGCGTATTGTTCACCCCGGTTCGGGCGTATCCCTTTTTAGCGTTCGTGTCTACTAGCGTCTCAAAATTGGGTTTGCGACCTTCTTTTCGGGCCAGTTCCCTTTCCCGCTGTTTGGCTTGCGCTAAAGCGAGCGCGGCTTTTTTGCGGTCTTCCTGAGCTTTAATGCGGTCTTTGGCGGCCTGTTCGCTGGCTTTTCTTTTTTCTTTGAGGGTCTGTTCTTTCTCTTTTTGCTTTTCTTTTTTCGCTTCCGCTTTTTCTTTCAGGACTTCTTTTTTCTGCGCGGCAACCGCTTTTTTATCTTTTTTATTGACGTTTTTAGGATCAAATTCGTCGCGCATATATTCCAACGTTTGTTCCGCCGATTCATAATCGTGTTTCAGGAATTGGGATTTTCCCAATATTAGGTAACAATCGGGGGTCCAGCCGCTTGTGCGGTGCAGGGTGGCGACCATGGCTACCTTTTCGATGGCGCGGTCGAGATCGGGCGCTACGGCTTTTGGGTTGTCGACGGCGACATAGGGATAGAGGTCGAGGATCTTTGTATAATTATCTACGTGCTGCGCGTTGAGTTTCAGTACGCTTTCATTCACCAGGACGTTGGCGTTGAAGTAGCCGTTATATTTGGCGACGAGATTTTGGTAAAACGCCTTGAATCCTTTTGGGGCTTCGGTTGTTTTTCGCTGGGTAATGCAGGCGCAGAAAGCGAAGGAAAAAAGAAGAAGAGGCAGGGATTTATATAAATTTTTCAAGCAATCAGATTTTCGGATAATGAAAACGAATAAAGACGTCCGGGATAAAAGTTAAAAATGGCGGCGCAAAGGTACGAGGTATAATGAGAAATAAAATTCAGGGAGAAAAACCTTAATTTTGCGGCGTCCTTTCAGAGGAACGGTTTAATATTCCCTTTGTTCCGACGGAAGACGCCCCGCATCGACGAACTGCCAATCCCGCTCAAAATATTGTACCAATTTTAAACGTATATATCATTGCATAAGTATTTATATACCGTTTTTTTGCCGTAACGTTACGTTTGAGGACAATCTATCACAGAGAGCGAAAATCGTACAAAATTATTTTATTTTTCGTAAATATTAACATACATGGCCCTTGTAAAAAAGCCTAAGTCCGCATTGGGCGACCGGATCAAAGGACTTACGGCGCGCAACATGGTCCATGCCGCAGACGGCGCGTTTGGCAGGGTAAAAACGATGGTCGATAAATCGCGCCATACCTATTATCGGATGGTGGTGATGAACAACGATACTTTTGAAGAAGTAGGGTCTTATAAACTTTCGCTGATGAACCTGTACGTGCTGATCAGCACGGTATTGGTCGCGACGGCTATTCTTGCCACTTCCCTGATCGTTTTTACGCCGCTTAAAAAATATATCCCCGGTTACGGCGGCGCGGCGGAAAGCCGGCAACTTTGGGAACTGACCGACCAGGTCGAAAATTTAGAGAAAAAACTTCAGGCGCAACAAGTTTATACAGATCATTTTAAGAAACTTCTTGTAGGCGACGTGCAGACGCAGGAGCAGGTTCCTTCGGAAACCGTTAAAATTTCCGACAGCCTGCTGAATATTAAACCCTCCGACGAGGACGCCGAGCTGCGCGCCGCCGTCGCCAACGGATCGGTGGTTGCTAAGGATACGGGTTCAGAGCGGGGCGTTAAATCCATCGGCGCTATGAGTAAAGACGAGAAGCTGGAGCAAATGTTCCTGCTGGCGCCAGTCAAAGGGCAGGTTTCAATGGGCTTTTCCCCCGATAAAAAACATTGGGGCGTTGATATTATCGCGCCAAAAAATACGGCGGTCATGGCCGCCGGAGACGGCTATGTCATCAGCGCCGACTGGACGCTTGAAACCGGCAACACGATTGGCGTTCAGCACCCAAATAATGTAGTGACTTTTTATAAGCACAATGCTTCTCTGCTCAAAAAAGCGGGCGATAAAGTGAAAGCCGGGGAAGCCATTGCTATTATCGGGAACACCGGCGAGCAATCCAGCGGCGCGCATTTGCATTTTGAGATTTGGAAAAATGGGAAGGCGGTGAACCCGCAGGAGTATATTGGTTTTTAAGGCGGTGGTATGGCTTTTCTCTTATCTTTGTTTTTAATTAACGTGAGTTCGGAGATTTTTAGCTATCCACACCATTTTTACCGATTTAAGCGCTTTTGATGCTAGCGAAGACGCTAAACTATATGTGGCGGCTTCACCGCCGAAAGAATTCTTCGGGTGCTCGCGTGGTTATTGGCAGAAACTGGCGGTTTATGATTCTCGAAGATTCAACTTATGCAACCAGCGACGCTTATGTAGCTTCCCAAGACGACAATATCCGGGATATTTACCGTATCCTGAAAACCCTTCGTCGATATATCCAAAACAGGATTCCTGCCGAAGAAATGCAAAAAGCCGCGGCTGTTTAACAGGCGCGGCCTTAACTGCTTTCCAAATATTTAATTGTCTTCTAATTAGTTTATTGTACCGTAGAGCTAAACACCGCCGAATTAAACTCGCGGTTCAGCCGCGCGATATTGTCAAGCGTAATTTCTTTCGGGCAGACGGCTTCGCAGGCCGCCACGTTGCTACAGGCGCCAAAACCTTCTTTGTCCATTTGGCGAACCATGTTTTCAGTGCGGCGCGCGGTCTCGACGCGACCCTGCGGCAACAGGGCCAACTGGGATACTTTGGCTGAGGTGAAGAGCATGGCGGAACCATTTGGGCAGGCGGCCACGCAGGCGCCGCAGCCAATGCAGGCGGCAGAGTCGAAAGCTTTC
>JBBRMZ010000179.1:0-9461 GCA_038230555.1 Chitinophagales bacterium | reverse complement strand
TTTAATAATACCGAAATCGCCATTGCAAGTGGGCGCCTGCGGTTTTTCTAAAATGAACCCGATCGGGTCGGGCTGCATAATAGCATAATTCAACGAATCGCGGCAACCCTTGGGGTCGGTCACCGTGACAGAATAATTACCCGCTTTCAGATTGGAGGCTATGTTATTGGAAGAAATGTTATCTGCCCAGGTATAGGTTTCCGGCCCGCCGTTGCCGCCGAACCGCTGTAATGCGATCTGACCGTTGGAAAGCCCAAAACAAGTGATTTGGTTGGTCAAAGCGGCAATGGTGTCGATGTACAAAGAATCCGGCTGGTTGACGACGACCGTCAGGTTAAAAGAGCACAGGTGAGCGTCGCTTAGCTGGACATTATATTTTCCGGCTTTTACGTTGTACACGCCGGTAGTGGTCGCCCCGGTGTTCCAGTTATATTGATAAGGAGGCGTTCCGCCCGTCACTTTTACTTCCGCCGAACCGTTTGCGTCGCCGTTACAGGCGGGCTGGGTAATAACCGGGCTGATGCCCAGAGAATCCGGAGCTGGAATTTTTACCGAATCAACCGTCCCGCAATTGGCGTCGGAAATAACGATCTTTTGCCAGCCCTGGCAAAGTTTGCTAAATGTAAAGGACGCCCCCGAACCGCTTTCCTTATTCACATTATCGGACGCCCAAGAAAAGTTATAGGTTCCCGTATTGGCGGTTCCGCCGGTGGCTGTCACAGTTGCCTTGCCGTCGCCGGGACTACATTTGCCGTTGCAGCTCACGGCGCCAATATTGGAATAGGCGACATTGATGGAAGGCGGATCTATTAACACGACGCTGTCGACAAGCGAGGCGCATTTATTGGCGTCCGTAACGGTGAAGCGATAAGTTCCGGCGGTCACCTGCGCGAAAACCGGATTGTTTGCGGTAGCGCCGCCCGACCATTGATAAGTGTAAGGAGCTGTTCCGCCTTTTACGGCGAATGTGATGATCCCGGAAGGTTCTTTCGGACAATGCGGCTGTACGATGCTAAATCTTGCCGTATCTTTAATAAGCGCGTCCGGAGCGGTCACCGTCACGGAGGACGTCTGCGAACATCCATTTTGTAAAACGACCGTCACTTTATAGACGCCCGCGCCGATGCTGTCCACGGTGCGCGTTGTGGATCCGTTGCTCCATAAATATTTACTGATGGGCGAAGAACTGTTGGAATGCGCCACCACGTCTAATTTTCCATTGTTAAAACCCGAACAAGTAGGCGATTTAACCGAGAAACTATCGATGGTCGGTAATTTTGGAGCCGAAACCGTATAAATTTTCGTATTTGAACAACCCGCCTGGTCGGTCACAGAAATAGTATAATTCCCCTGAGACAGGTTCGAGATCGTCGAAAAAGTATCGGCGGCAGTCCTACTCCAGGCATAGCGGTACTTTGGCGTCCCGCCCAGAACGGAAACCGTTATCGCCCCGTCGTTTCCGGCGCCGAGGCAGCTAATATCTTTAAAAGACCCCGCCTGGGTATCAATTTTAATGGAGTCGGGTTGGCCAACAGAAAAAGTAGTGTCTATGCGGCAACCATCTTTATCCTGCGCGCTGAGGTTATAAACGCCTTTGGGCCTTTGATTAATCAGGGAAGTAGTAGCATTGTTAATCGGCGCGCCCGCATTCGGCGACCAAGTGAACGTATAGGGCAAAGCGGAAGTCCCCTGCGTGGCGATGGACACATTGACTGAGCCGGTCGCTTTTCCGTAACAGGCGACGGGACTAATAGCCGCAGTCAAAATCAGCGTTCTTTTCAGGTTAAGCGTAAAAGAATCTACCCGGCGGCAACCGTTGTCGTCGCTGATGGTCAGCCGGTAGTTGCCTCCGGCAAGATTAGTCAGCGAGGCGGTCGGCGCCGTATTGGTCGCCCCGGTACTCCAGTTAAACGTGTAAGAGCCGTTTGCGGAAACGCCCCCTTTGACCTGCAGGACATTGACGGAACCATTGTTGACCCCTGTACAGGAAGCGTCGGCCAGCGAATCGGTGATCGTGATCGGATTAACGCCGATCGATCCGCTGCCCGAGCCCGAGCATCCGTGCGCGTCGGTCAGCGTCACGCTGTAGGAACCCTGCGGAATATTTGTTATGGCAGGCGTCGTGGCGCCGGTCGACCATTTGAATGTATAAGGGGGCGTTCCGCCGCCATAGTTGGTCAGCGTCAGGCTGCCGTTGGTGTCGCCGCTGCATTTTGGGTTTACTGCTATCGGCGGATTCACAAACAAGGGGGCCGGAGCCAAAATAGCCGCCGTAGCGGTCTGCATTTTCCCGGTTTGCGAAGTCACGCTGACCGTATAATTTCCTGCCGGAAGGCCGGTAATGATCGCGCTGTCTTTGGCATTGTTCAACACGCCCGAACCGCTGGCGCCGGCCGCGTTTTTCCAGGTATAATTATAGGGCGGATTACTGGTTCCGGTAACATATATTTTTAGCCTGCCGTCGGAATTGGTCGAGCAGGAAGCGCTGTCTGTTTTCACCGTCAGCGTGACTAGGTCGGCGCCTACCGTTATGGATCCCGATTGAGTAAACACGATCAACGGATTTACGCCCGTATCCCTGACTTCAACCGGCGTGCCAACGTTTTTAAAGTCAATGGGTGTGGAAGTTCCGACGGCGCCGATGATCTGGAAACATAAGGTAAATAACGTTTCTCCGTCCGCTTTGGTAACCCCTTTGGTCGGGTCGGCATTAAACCAGTTAAAAGAAACGCTGCCGGCCTGAGCGGAAAAGCCGGTCGCGTCCAATCCAGGCAGGTTAAAATTGGCGGGACGAACGAATTTAACGACCGTCGGGTCAAATGTAAAATCTCCCTGCGCAGTGGTGATATTATTAAACTTGGAAGCGCTAACGGCGACGCAAACCGTATCTCCGGGTTTACCCGATTCCTTGGAACCTGCGACCGTGACGTCCTGCACGTGCAATTTAAAACGGTCCTCGCAACTTTTCCCGTCGGAGATAACGACATTGTAATCGCCCGCTTTTGGGACGGTGTAAACTATGCGCATTCCGTTCCGGGAAACGCCGCTCGTGACGGTTCCTTTCACCGTTGCGTCGGAAGCAAGCGAAATATCTATCGTAAAAGTCGAACCGTCGTATTCCGGCAAACCGCCGTTGACGACAAAAGAGCCGCCATAGTTTCCGTTAGTTGAGAGCAAACCGCTATGAGAAATAGCGTTCAGGTAGACCACAGAAAAACTATCATTTGCCGTTCCGGTCGCGTCCGCCACGTTGACGTTAACGCAGGAAACGTTACTGTTCCAGGTTTTATTTGCAAAATCTTCTACAGTGATCGGCGCGTAATAAAATTTTATGGGCGGCCCAAACGATCCGTTGCCAAATTCTTTTTGAAGCGATCCGTCGTTCTTAAAAGTAGTATTTCCGTTTTGAAGCCCGCTTCCCAGCCACATTCCGCTAGTTTGCGTTTGCGGACCGCCGGTTGTATTGATCACCTGATGGTTCAGACAGGCGTCCGTCTGAACGTTGCTCAAATTTGGTCCGACTTGCGTAGGCGGGCAATTGTAAAACGGGTAAGCTATACCCGCTTTCGCCGGGTTCGTATAACTGGTAAAATCCTGATCGCCGTTATGTTGAATCAGTAAACTATCGCCCAAACACAGAAAATGTTTATCGCTGGTTTTTGCGCCCGGCCCTAAAACCCGTTTTGTAGAACCTGCGAATATTTTGTCGCATGCCAAAGCAGACCGGGGAGCTAAACTGCGGGTCGTTATCTGAATTTGTTCAGGCTGCTGGGCGTAACCGGAGACCGCCGCTGTTAGAAAAAAAGTATAGGTAATAAGTCGTTGTAAGAACATTCAGATATCGTGTATTAAGGATGAATACGGATGTCGGCGCCCCGGCGACTGGCGTGATATGAATTATCAGATTAAATCTTGAAGGAATGCAAATCTATCATTTTAAGAAGATTTGACTGGTAGAGAACGACGGCTAAAATGATTTTATTGCTTATCGGCGTTTTTATAACTCCGTTTCCCGCTCATATAAACCTGCCCTTCAGACGCCATATTTATTCGGCAAAATAGAATTTTATGGCAATCCTTGCAAGGTCAAAATTTGAATGGTTGAAATAACCCTTTAAGCAGTAGGAAATCCGTTAAAGGGACGTCCGTTCATCCTTAATAACCCTCCGTTATTCTCAAACCCCTTGTCTCGTCCTAAAATTAGTTGACACTTTTATTAAATAATCCTATTTCTACTTTACACTTTCCTGACCCAAGTCTGAATAGTCTGCATCTTGACGCCGTGCTTTTTAGCTAAATGACTCAAGGTAAGGTAACTATTTAAATACTCCGAAACAATCTCATCCCGCTTCAAATGTGGCGCGCTTAAACATGATTTACATTTTTTGTGTAAACCTATTTTAGGACGAGACAAGGGGTTTTTGAAAACGGATGGTCATTAACGTCCTGGTCGGGCTTTAGGGGATATAAGGGATTATGTTCCCGTTGTATCTGTTTCTGAATTTCGGGTCTATCATCCAGCGGCCTTTTGGGAATTTTTCAATTCATTATCCGTGTGATTAATTATTAATAAATCCTAAACAATTAAAAGCGCTAAAGCTTTGAGCAGATATTTTAAAAGAAAATTCATTGTTCATTCATAAATAATTCCCGCCGCCAGCTTATAATGGAACCCTTCATGTAAAATCCCTAAAGACAGAACCAGGAATATACTTTTCGCGCGTGCTGTCAGGAGTTGATCCCTTTTATAAAAATCTATAAAAACGGGATCGGTAACGGGCAGGTCATATTCGTGACCGTTGAAGACAAACACGGTTCTAAGCTGAGTTTTTTCGCTATCGTTGTAAGTCCTTTTGTAAAATCCGGGTTTTCGCACTTCGATCATGGAGAGCGAATGATCCAGTGTTTGCGCCTGTTCGTCATTTATCGCTTTTTTTATCGCAGCCGAAAAGATGAGGTTGGGCGTTGTTGCATAACGCCGGAAGAAGCGCCGCGGCAAAGGTTCCGACAATTTTTAAGGAGGCAAGGTTGAATAAAGCGTTTTCAGACTGATAACCGGCGGGAACCTTTTCGAAGAGATCCAGTTCCACTATGTCCAAAAGTTTAATATGAGGGACAAGATAAGTGGGAATTTCGCCGTGTTTGGTTTTACTAACCGGGCGAATCCAAGCGGGTTTTTCATTTTCTATTAAAGAGACTCCGTCCTTTAATTCCACGCCCGCTAAACATCTGCCGCCTTCCTTATAGGAGTTGGCGAGACACACAAGTTGGGTTTTCATAAGTTATGTTACTAATAGTCTGTTACTTCTTCTCCGGAAACAATCATTCGTCTCTCAGCTTATGCTATAAGATGTTGAATTTCTATATTGTTGAACCGCGCTTGTAAATATTCCGCCAATAATCGGCGGTGGCATTTTTCGGGGGTATGCTCGCTGCAAAGCAGGCAATTTTGATGCAGCGTCGCAATATCTATTTTGTCGCCAATCTTTCTCATGTCCAGCAGGTTCAGATATTCCGGCTCGTACTCCTTCCAGGTGATTTGTTTTTTCCTGTACCGCTCAAGGAGTTCTTTGGTAGGCGCAAAGTCCAGCCGGTGGAAATAATCCATGTTATTGACCGCTTTGGAAAAATAAGCCAGATCGGGGCCTTTAGCAAAGCCGGAGAGTTGGGAAGTATTGTTGACGCGGGTATCGACCAAGGCGCCCACCTCGTTTTCTTTTAGCAGTTCAAAAAATTGTTTGGCTGACTTATGAGTAAAACCAATGGTGTAAAGTTTAATCATCGTTTTCCTGTTCGATTTTTGAATAGGGAGCGTAGGCAATTTCCTGATTCCGCAATCTGTACGCCGCTTTTAATTGCTGGGCCGGAGTAACGTCCGGCTCAAATATATTAGGTTTGGGTATTTTCTTATCGTATTTTTTTAATAAGTCCCGCTCCAGGTCGGCGTTGGTTTTCAATGTTTTATCTTTCATAATGTGATGAACGGCAAACCCCTCCTTCTGAAGCGCCACCGAGATCATGGAAAACCGGTGGCAGTCGAACGGGTCTCCTTCGGAACACATCAGCGCCATTACGTAATTTTTTTCGACGCCTTGCCAAAGTCTTTCGACGCCGGTTTTAAAACTAAAAGATTTTCGGACTTTTTCAAAATCGACTTTGCACTCGTCGTCCAGCAGGTCGGGATCGGTATGGCGGGCGCCAAATTCTTCGCTGAAGTGCATATAGACGACGCCGTTCCTCCGCAACTCTGCCGATAGCAGCGCTTTGTTATACTGGGGATGCCGAGCGCTTGCGGCAACGCTTCGGACGTCGACGACACAGGTAACTTTGAATGCCCGGAGCAGTTCTATAAAATAGTTGATCTCATGCGTGGAATGTCCGACGGTAAATATTATATTTTCCATAGTACCGGTTTTCCTGGTCAATGCTTTGGCGCAATTGTATAGTAATGTTACTTCTTTTTCAAATTGGCCGCAGTCAGCCCTGCAAAATAAGCTAAAAGATAACGGCTATTTACAATATGGTTGCCGTATCAAACCAATATTTTATAATAGAGCGGACGATATCTACCAGTTTTTCGAAAGAATTAGGTTTAATAATAAACGAACTGGCTCCCAGGCGATAAAACTCGGCAATTTCTCCCATTGAACCGGAAGTGCTGAAAATAATAACGGGCACGTGGCTCCAGCGTTCGTGTTTTCTGATTTCGGTTAAAACATATCTCCCGTCCAGCCGGGGCATATTGATGTCTAAAATTATAATCCGGGGCGTAGGCGGAGTTTCGCCTGATATTATAAGCGTATCCGTTTGAAGAAGGTATTCCATAAAAGCCTTCCCGTCGTCCATAAAATTAACCGCCGCCGAAGGGTCGCATTCCTCAAAAGCATCCCGCAAAAGGATCTGGTCATCCTCGTCGTCGTCGACAACCAGCGCCGATATAATTCTTTTGGGCTCAAACATTGGTTTAGTAGTTAGCGTTGTTGTCTAATGAATCTCTTTTAAAAGATAATATAGAAAATTATATTGATTCCTGCGTTTTGCCCTTATAAGTCAGGAAATAATCAAAAAAAATATCAAAAAACATGTAATATATTACCCGCTGCCAAAGATAGACAAATTATTTTTCACACAAAATAATACTCAATATTTTTAGAATTTACTCCAAAGTTTTTTAACCCTTACTCGTTAAAATATAAGCGACCGGATGATGGCACATCCGGTCGCACTATATACAAACAATATTCTTTACAAAAGCCTTATTTAGCGTAATTCATTTTTACAGATTGCACAGCCTGACCGTCTACTTTTAGAGATCCAAAGTAGGTTCCGGTCGCCAAAGAACCAGGGTTAAAAGTCTGTTCGTAGTCGCCGGCGTCGCGCGTATCGTCCACCAATACTTTAATTAGTTTACCGTTCAAATCATAGACTGCCAGCGTAACATGCGCTTTGCTAGCCAAGTGATAAGTAAAGGTCGTAGCTGAAGTAAAAGGATTCGGGTAGTTCTGCGATAAAAATCCCTGAGGCGCGCTCAAACGCAATGCGCTTTGTTGTGCGGGCTGCATTGCTAAACCCAAAGAATCTGGCGCTTTTCCAGGAGAATAACCGCCGCAGGCGCTGGTTCCGCGATGCGGTTGAGCCGCGAAAGGGAAAACATCCTGTAATGGTTTGTCATTTTTCTCCACGCCTGTCGTAAATCCGACAACATTTAATAATTTTGGAGTCAACGGGCTTTTTCCGGGCGCCCAGTCGTCATACCAGATACCGATAGCGGCCAGCGCCAACCCGCTCACTGCCTGCAATTCGATGCGAACTACGTCGTCTTCCAAACGTCTGCCGTTCGGGAAACCGTCCATATTTGGAATAAACTGCATGCTTGTATTTGCATACTGCGGATCGGTCAGACCCGAGACGGCGGCGGCAAATAAACCCTCGCTGCTGAACGCCGCGCTATGACGGTCGGTAACCGGGGTTGCCATATTCAAACGCAACATATCGCCCAGCGTAGGCAGGAAATTATTTACAAACGGTTTGCCCGCAGTCAATGGATTGCCCGGCGTTTTTCCGGTTGCCAACTGGTAAGGAGCCAGGTTTGGAACGCCCGTAAAGAAGATCGGTAAAATATCCACGGAACGAGGCTGTCCTTTTTTCAATAAAATGTTTCCAAAAATTGCCGGATCCAAAGCCGTGCCTATGGTAGCGGGGTTGCCAAGAATAGGAAACAATCCGTCGCGGCCATAGCCAAAATCAACCGGGCCCAGGACAGTTTGAGACGCGCGCTGGATACGCAGCGGATAGAAACCCGGAACATACAGGCCAAATTTAGAGTCGTCCATGTATAACCCTAATTCAGGATTAGATAAAGCTGAATCCAAGCCCGGGTTTTCATTGTACGGAGTGTGGAAGTTATACTGATCTTTTCTGCCGATAGGCTCGATCACTTCGTTGGTCAGCGGCATACCCAGACGGGATATTTGAACCCAGTCGCCGGAGACAGTTGGTTTAGCGCCTTCATTGTTCAACGTTTTAATACGCGGACGAGAAGAAGAAGCCCAAACGCCGATCACATAGTCGCCGTCAAGAATATTTTTAGCCTGTGAAACCGGCTGTCCATTTTTTTGCAGCATATTGATCGGTATTTGCAAAGCAATGGTATGCGTATTTTTACAAGCTACGCCATCCAGCGCGCGGCCTGGCCGCACGCCGCCTAGATCAAATATTCCGCCTAAGTCAACAAAGAAAGGGTCGTCAACCGGGCCGCAGAAAATTTTCTCGCCGCTGCTTGCCGTCATAATAGACGCTTTCATCAATTGCTCGTAATATTTGCCCAAGCCTACGTCCGGATTTTCGATAGAGCGCGGCCCAATATTGTTAGGCGGCACAACTCCACCAGTCACGATAGAAGTAAAAGCGCCTCCGTTGACAGATTTTTCGCAGAGATAAGTTGTTTTCAGATTTTGCTTACCCAACCGGATATTAAAAAAAGTGGTCGGGTCTTCATTGGTCTGCGTAAAGGTAAAACGGTAAGTCACGTCGTCGCCTTTAGTCGTCGCGTTATTCTTGATATGCACTTCATACCGGACATTTTCTCCAAAAGTGTGATAATTCGGGCCATCCTGCGGGTTTTCCAATGGAATGTAGTCTGCAAGGATGGTTACAGTGTTCGGATCGTCGGGACTGCGGAAAGCATAAACGTCCGTATTATCCGCAACAGGATCTTCGGCAATGAGCGGAGCTTCGCGGTGGCTCGACGCTTCGAGGTAATTTTTTTTGACGCCGTAAAAAGCGACGCCGCAGGTGGCGATAGTCAATACCGCTGTTTTAAGAACAAGAGAGGTGAGTCTGTTCATTAGCAGAGTTTTAGTTAATAATTTAAATAAATTAAAATGAAAGGTTGGCGGATTATAATTCTGACGAACGCAAATCGCTTCCGCAGACGATATTACTTACGACTTAAAAGAAGG
>JBBRMZ010000178.1:0-9564 GCA_038230555.1 Chitinophagales bacterium | reverse complement strand
CCGCTTCCATTTTTTCCGCTTCCGCCGGCGATACATTTTTACCGGCCAGCGCTTCGGTCATTTTTCTGCTTGCTACGCCGCCCTGGCTGCTGTGGGCTTCGTCAATGATGATGGCATAGTTTTTATCCGGTAAATCCGTCAAATGATCCAGGGCATAGGGAAATTTCTGTAAAGTAGCGATGATGATGGGCACGCCTGATTGTATGGCTTTTGCCAACTGTTCGGCACTGTCTTCCACGGGAAGCACCACGCCCTGCTTATGTTCAAATTGATAAATGGTGTTTTGCAATTGCTGATCCAGAATATTCCTGTCTGTTATCACTAAGACGGAATCAAAGATTTTTTTATTGGCCGCGTTGTACAGGCTGCTCAGCCTATAGGCCAGCCAAGCGATGGAGTTGCTTTTACCGCTGCCGGCAGAATGCTGGATTAAATAATTTTTACCGGGGCCGTTCGCTTTTGCGTCGGCGGTTATTTTACGCACCACATCAATTTGATGGTATCGCGGGAACAACATTTCTTCTTTATGATATTCCCTGCCCTCCACTTTATAAGTTTTCTTTTGAATGTGTAGAAACCGGCCGATAATTTCGAGCCAACTATCTGCTTGCAAAATTTCTTCATAGAAATAGGCGGTACGGTAGCCAGCATAGTCTTTGACGGGCGGATTACCGGCACCGTTCTTAAAGCCTTTGTTGAAAGGGAGGAAACGGGTGTTGACGTTATCTAATTTGGTCGTTAAATAAACGTCATCGGAGTCAACGGTGAAATGAACCAAGGCGCGTTTTTTGAACTGGAACAGCAACTCTTTGGGGTCGCGGCTGGTCTTATATTGCTCCATGGCCTCATTGACCGTTTGGCCGGTAAAATGATTTTTTAGCTCGATGGTGGCAACGGGCAGGCCGTTCAGGGCGAGGAGCAAATCAATGCTTTTTTTGTTTTTAGCGGAGAAATAGACTTGCCGGGTAACGTATAATTTGTTGTGTTGGTACTGGATCAGCGTATCGGGGTTCAGGGCGCTGTCAGGCTTGAAATAAGCGAGTTTGAACTTCACCCCGCTATCGACGATACCATGCCTTAGAACGTCCAGCATGCCCCTTAGATCCAATTCTTTGAACAGGCGCTGGAAGAACTTATTGACCGTATCTTCTTTATAATAACTGTTGAGTTTTTTCCATTCTGTCGGCTGCGACGTCTGTATAAAGGAAAGAACGGCCTTTTTATCGAAAGCCAGGTCGGCACTAAAGTCTCGGCTATCGCCCTGCATCCAGCCATTTTGGGTTAAATGGGCGACGATGGCGTCTTCAAAAGCGCGTTCGGTATGTATCATGCCACTTTTATTTTTCCGGTGACCGCTTCGCTGATTAAAGCGGTTTTGTATTCCTGGAGGAGTTGGATTTCCTGGTCGATTATATTTATAGTTGAATCAATTCTTCCCGAAGAAGTTTGAATATGGGCAACTATTTCATTTTGGTCTATTATAGGCGGAACTAAAACAGAAAGATTTTGTATTCTTTCCACTGATAAACCTGGCTGTGCGGAAGCAAGGGAGTATTGATTTAAGTTCATATTTCTCAATAATTCACCAAGCCATATATAATTGTCGTCATTTATAATTGAAGATACAATTGCATGTTCTGAGGCAAAAAATTCTCCTGATGCATAATTGATATTACCGCATAATGCCCCTTGTCTGCCTATTAACACGTAATTTCCTTTATGGGTAAATTTTGACGTATAACCTCTAATACCGTTACCGCCAAAAACCAAATATTCACCATCTGGTTTTATATCATCACCGGTTATTGTTTCTCCGCTTTTTAATTTCGCTACATACTTCAACTTCTTCCACTCCCACCCTTTCCCTTCCCCACTTACGGCCTCATTGATAATAGCCGTTCTTTCTTCTTTCAGCAGTTCTATTAATTGTTGTTTATTGCCAATGAGTTTATCTATTTGGGCTGTTTTTTTATCTAAATAGTTGCCGATGGCAGTTTGTGTTGCTTTAGGGGGAAATGTAATAATGGCATTTCTTATTAATTCCTGATTAAGCATTTTTGCACCATAAATATTTTCGTTAGCATTCTTTAGTAATTGCTCTGGCAGACTATAATAAAAATAACGAATATCATATTTTTCATTAGGCAAAATTGAAATAATGGCTTCATTTGTATATAAGTCTTTACCGGCAAAAGCAACTTTGCCGACACTTAACTTAAAACTGTATAATAAAGAACCTTTAATACTAAGGTCAGGTTTATACTTTTCAATTGCTAATTTAGATAAAGTGGTTGATGATTCATCAATTATTTTTTTATTCATATCAGCAATAGTAATCCATATAATTCCTTCATTATAGAATTCCTCTTGTCCTGTTGGAGGTGTAAAACCCGTTGTATATTTAAAATAATATTTTGCTTTACTTATCTTCCATTGGTCTGGCAATTCCGGTAGCCATTCAATATTGGTCGGTTTATATTTTTCGTATCGGGCCATTATTGGATAATTTCTTTAATCATACCCTCAGTTTCCGCTTCCAGGGTCAGAATTTGTTTTCTGATCTCATCCAGACTACGCAAGGGTTTGTGCTGGTAAAAATATTTTGTGAAGTTAATTTCGTAGCCGACTTTGGTTTTGACTGGATCGATCCAGGCGTCGGGCAGGTGCGGCGCTACTTCTCTTTCAAAATAGACGTCTATGTCCTCTTTTAAAGGCACGTTTTCGTAATCCCTCAGGTCGGGATCGGCGACGGATGCGCCTTTGCGGTCTTTTTCTATAATGCCAGCTTCATTTCTTTTTGGTCGTTCGACGGTGACGCGGCTATAACCAAAATCTTCGTTATCAAAGATTTTGCAGTAGGCACCTTCTTTAAACTCGTCGTATATTTTAGTGATGGCGGCAATATGGGCGGGTCTGCCTTCCCTGCCGTCGCCCATTTCTTTTCTTTTGTTGCCCAGGCTCCGGGTCATTTTGAAATAGAAAGGGTTGTCTTTATCGGGCGCTTCGGCGCCTGTCGCATTGATCAGTTGCACTTTGCCTTTCCGGCGGGCGCTTTTCCGGTCGGTGACAATCCAGATATATGTGGAAATGCCGGTGTTGTAAAAAAGCTGGTCGGGCATGGCAATAATGGCTTCCAGCATATCCTGCTCGATGATCCATTTTCTGATCTCGCTGGGTCCGCTTCCCGCGCCGCCGCTGAACAGGGGGAGCCGTTGAACACGACGCCAATGCGACTGCCGCCGCCGCCGCGTTTCATTTTGCTGATCATGTGTTGCAGAAACAACAAGGAGCCGTCGCTGATGGCGGGCAGGCCGGCGCCAAAACGGCCGGCCCATCCTCTGTTGGCGGCTTCGTCTTTTACGTACTTTTCCGCTTTCTTCCAGTCGACGCCAAAAGGCGGGTTGCTCAGCATGTAATCGAAGGTTTCGTCTTCCAAGCCATCCTGGGTGAAGGTGTTGCCGAACTTGATGTTGCCCGGGTTCTGGCCTTTGATCAGCATATCCGATTTGCAGATGGCATAGGATTCGGGGTTGATCTCCTGCCCAAAGAGTTCCAGTTTTGCTTTGTCGTTGAGTTCGTTCAGATACTCTTCCGCAATGGAGAGCATACCGCCCGTGCCGCAGGCGGGATCGTACAATGTTTTTAAGACGCCTTCCTTGCGTAAAATGGCTTTATCGTTGACGAACAGCAAATCGACCATCAGGCGGATGACTTCCCGGGGCGTAAAATGTTCTCCGGCGGTTTCGTTGGATAACTCGGCAAACTTCCGGATCAACTCCTCAAAGACGTAGCCCATTTCCAAAGGGTTATCGACCTTAAAGTTTTTTTCCGTTTTAGGGTCGGCAAAGGTTTTGACGGTGGTATAGAGCAGGTCGTATTCGTCCAGTTTTTTGATCTGGTCTTCAAAACTGAAGTAATCAATGATTTCCTTAGCACTAATACTAAAGCCATGTATGTAATTGCGCAGGTTATCGGCGATGTTGTTATGGTCTGCCGCCAGGGTATTGAAATCAAACCGGCTCCGGTTGTGGAATTTCACTTTGGCCGCCGAGTTTAAAAGGTGTTCCAATACTTCCGGCTTTTTGTCCTTGTGGTTTTCGAAGGCCGTTAGTACCGCTTGTTTTGTTGGGGCTAACACGATATCCAATCGCCTTAATACCGTTAATGGTAAAATCACTTTGCCGTAATCGGCCTGCTTGTAGTGGCCGCGGAGGAGATCGGCGATGCTCCAGATGAGGTTGGCTTTTTCTTTGAAGGTGGTCATCGTAGGTTGTTGTAAGCGAGGGTGAGGGGTTAAACATAGAAGGCCCGGTCAGGATAATTTCTTATTTATGGGAGGGCCTGCTTTACCAGACTCATGATATATTCCAAATCCCGGTCGGAATCCACCTGAACCTGATAATCTCCGTTACCCCAATGACCAATATTGGACACATCCTGGGCTAATTTTTTAGGATCGTCCAATTGGCCGGCTTTCAGATTGATGGTGATTTTTAAAGACTTTTTCAAAACAGCCACATCCGTTATATTTTTTCCTTTTTTAAAAGCCATATATATCTTCAACGGTTTCTGCTCTATGTCGTCCGCCAAATTAAGTATAGCCGCTTTGAAACGCTCATATAACTCTTTGATATCGTCGTTCGCTTTTTCCAATAAATCCTGTTCTGTATATACTTTGATTTCCTCCGTTACCTGTTTAAACGTTTCATTTTGTCGCGCGATGGGTTTTACGCTTTCCGCCGACTTCGATTTCTTGATCGAACTGACGGCAATCGTATCATTTTCGTATCGTTTTACTTCCCACAGCTCGATGGCAATATCTTTAAAGTTGGTCGCCTGAATCTGATTTTCCGTGAAACTGGTGGAAACGAAAACGACTCTTGTTTGGCTCCAATCCAAATCTTCTCTTTTCAGGTTCTGATGCAGGCTTTCATTGTACTCTACGATAAAATCGGCTTTATTTTCCAGCATCAGGCTCAGGTAAGTAAATCCCTGATCGACGACGCTGCTGTTTTTATCTCTTTTGTATTCAATGATGACAAAAGCGTTCGATTGGCCGTCATAAGCCAACGTGTCGATCCGTTTGTTTTTAATGCTGCACTCGCTTTTCACTAATTCGAGCCCCATAATGGCCGGAAGGTTGGCTTCAAAGACCTGTTGGAGGTCTTTCTCTAATTTGAACGGCTTTTCTTTGATTTCTTTTAACTGGGCGTCGCGGAGGGCATAGAGATTCATATTTCTTAATAAGGGTTATTTTTATCCAGCTATTATTGAAGGGACAGGCGTTGCAAAGATAGGTTTCGGGAGTAGTAATTTTAAATATATTTATGGAGGGAACAGTAATTAGCAATGTTTTGATAATCAGTCGTTTTTTTCTGTTATTGCCTTTAACCATCTTCCACCAGCTTGAAGCAAAACAAAATGACCTGTATAGTTAAAACTCAATGCATAACGCCAGACGCTCTACGTATTCAATTTATGAATAAGCGGTTTTTATAAAATCGGCCGGGTTACGCCGGTTAGGATATAAAAATGTACGACCTCGTGAAAAAAAACCGGGACGCATAGTTTGGTCTCCCCATATTTATCCTTATTATTTTTAGTCAACGATCAGGTTGCCGAACAGGTCTTGGGGGAAATTGGCTTCGGTCATCATCAAACAGGGTAGCTACTTTTTTGGGCGACGGGAAGGAAAGTGCGGGCGGCGCTCGTTAAAATAGGGCGAAAAATAGCTTTTATAGAAAAAAAGTTTATCTTTGTCAATAAAAAAATACCGTGGAAAAGACGGGTCAGGTAGAAATTACCATCAAAGGTCGGAACGGGCTGCTCGAATTAAAACCTGATAATTATGATATAAAAGAAATTATTCAGGTTTTACAACACGTAGAAGGGCTTTTATTTCCGGACTCTAAAAAACAGCGTCCGGCTATTTCTTATGAAATTGCCGAGGGATCGGTTAAACATATATTTAAACTTACTTTGCAGGCGGTGATTGGCTTTAATGCGTTGCTGGGACTAATTAAATCCCGCGGTTATATAATTGATTTTTTAGAACCGCCAACGGCAAAAGCGCTTGAATACTTTCAACTGGAAGCGCAGAGAAAAGATTATGAATATGAAATCAAGACGTCTATATCCGACGATTCAAAAATAATCATTAATAAAGAAACAAAATTTATCAAGTCGGAAGAAGTTTGGGCGAATGCAGAATTTTATTTCTATGGCGTCATCATAGACGCCGGAGGAAAAGAGAAAGCGAATATCCATTTGGAAACAAAAGAATATGGGGTTTTAAAAATTGCAGCCACAAAACAATTCCTTGAAAACTATGAAAATAATCCGCTGTATAAATCTTACGGAATTCGCGCGACAGGAAAGCAGAATATAAAAACCGGCGAACTGGATAAAAACTCTTTGCAGATCCTGGAAATAACCGGCTATCAGCCATTTTTTAAGGAGGATTACCTACAATCGCTTATCAAAAAAGCCAAAAAAAGTTGGTCTCCAACGACGGACGCCGACGAATGTGTTCAATCAATCAGGGGTATGGAGCGTAACGGCGTTTTGCTAGATACCAGCTTTTTTTAGCTTTTTTGATGAACGATCAGGATCCGTTACATCTAAATGTTTTGGGCTATTACCGATATTTTCTTGAAAAAGAATTCCACCTTAAAATTTCAACCATTTCGATTGCAGAATACTGCGTGAAAGGATAAATAGACGAACTTCCGTTAAAAGACGTCCAGATTCTGCCTTTCAATGTCGATCATGCCGTTCAGGCTGGAAAATTTGCCGCCAAAGTTTTCAAAAATAAGAATCAAATCGAATTACGGGATAGGAAGATTATTCCTAATGATACTAAATTATTTGCCCAGGCAGATGTAGATTCCCATATAGGAAAATTTGCTACTTCAGACGTCGAATGTATGAAGATTTTTGATCTGTTGCAGAAAGAAGGAAAACTCGGTTTTGAAGTCATCAATATCAAAAATCCATTCAACGAGACCTTTGGTTTGCTTAATTTAAACTAAGCTAACGCGAGTTATGAATTAAATTACTTGATTTTCAACGGTTTATAGGTATTTTTCGTATTTAAGGCGCCGGCCCCGCGCCTTCGGCGCGGTGGAGAGGGGGCGTTTTCGTTCTTTTTTTGAGAAAGACAGGGCGCTTGGCGTCCTGTCTTTCTCAAAAAAAGAACGAAAATCGCTTTTCCCGGGTTTTTTTGGCTTCGCCTACTTTGTTTTCCACTTGAATGGTAGGACTATTTGATTTCAAATGTTATAACAGAGCCAAATAATCGTCAAACAGCCGTTCTAATTCACAACTCACGTTAAGTTAACATATTTGCTTTAATTATTTTAATTTTCTCTCTGGATTTTGTGGAAAAAATAAGGGTGGAAGTAGTTTGACAAGAAGCGTTGTAAGGCATCCTGATTTGAAAATTAAAAAAAGGAATAGCCATGATTTTAATTACAGGCGCCACCCGCGCCGACGTCAGGCGTTGAATTATCAAACGCCGCTCGTTGTATTTAATCAATAGGAATGATTATCTTTATTCAACCGGGTTATACCTGATTTTTACTCTGATTTTGTCAGAAGAATGGAGAGTACGATAGGCGGCTTGATTTTTTGACTGTTTGAGCGTATACTAATTATAAGAGCCTACTAAAGAATAGGGTTTTCCACAGTTATTCCTAAAGGTTCAAATCCTTTTATATCGCGCGAAATTATTATCGCTTCATAAATTATTGCGGTTGCGGCAATGATAGAATCGCCCAAAGAAGTTTTACGCAGTTGTCGCCATTCAGCGGCTTTCTTCAAATTCCGATATAAACTGTTCAAAATTTGGTCTTGACAGCGCACCGCTCCGGATTTTAGCAAAAATAGCCGCTTTTTTGGCAGGGTCTTTATTGACCGGCTCAAAAGTTTTTAGGCGATAGGTGATTTTTAATTTTTTAAGGATGGGCGTTAGTTGTTCCAACACATCCGAAGATGGTATTTTAAGCGCTAACTCAATCATTTTTTCTTTTTTTACAAATTTAATTGATTTTACGGAAAAAAGTAAAATAATGGGAAGCGATTGTAAATAAGCGGACTTCCGCCGGTAAGGAGGGAAATCTATGCTGTAATCTGATCTTTCGATTTTAGAAAATCGTCAGGAGAGAGGGTGTAAGACGCTCTATGAAATGAGATACAGAAATAATTTAAAAGGGGCCAAAAGGATTTAAATAAGCAAGTCTTTGTTGATAATTAAAATGATTTTATCTTATCTTATCTTATGAGATTTGGTCCAAAACGCCTCCTTAGGAGGTGAACCCCACTTTTTTAGCCTATTTACGCAATAGGGCTTGTCGATTTTCTATAATAGTTTTTTCTTTTGTTTTGCTAACTTTATTTATTAGTTCTTTGATTATCAAAATTTTATCCGTTTTATAAAGCTTGATTTTAAAATTAGGACAAAAAAAGCATCCTCATGAAAAATATTATTCCAATCGCAGCCATATTTATTAGTTTAACAAGTGGTAGTTTTTCGCAACCTCAAAATAAAAATCATAGGCAGCGCAATGATAAAATTTCGATTGCTGTTGGCAAGGGCGCTTCAAGCGTAGAGGTTGCAGACTTTAATAAAGATGGCAAGCCTGATATAGTAGTAGCAAACACGGCAGACAGTAGCATAACTATTTTGTTGAATAATGGGGGAAGGAAATTTGTCCAACCAAAGGGTTCTCCCTTTTTTGCAGGACATTTCCCAAACGACGTCGCTATTGCCGATTTCAATACCGATGGAAATTTAGACGTCGCCTTAGCCAATCATGAACGAAAATTTTTCACCGTTTTATTTGGAAATGGCAAAGGGCAATTTTCATCCGCGCCACATTCCCCATTTTCAGTTCAGGTAAAGCCGCATACGCATGGAGTGATAACAGCCGACTTTAATAAAGACGGACGCCTGGATATTGCCACAGACAGTTGGGCTGTCGATAGCATTGTAATCCTGCAGGGAAATGGGAAAGGTAATTTTACAAATCCAGTTTATTATGCAACCGGCAAACACCCCTATCAAAGATTACGAACCGCCGACTTTAATAAAGATGGTAATGCCGATATTGTAACGACAAATTTAGACGGCCATACGGTCACCATTTTATTGGGCAATGGTAGGAGCGGTTTTACAAAAACGCTTTTCGATGCAGGTATTATTCCTTTTGGCGTTGCGATTGGCGACCTTAATGCAGATGGAACGCTTGACTTAGCCATTATCAATTCGCCCACAATCTCGGGAGGTAAGGCAGGTAAAGACGGACTGACAATTTTATTAGGGGACGGCAAAGGAAATTTTACAAAATTAAAAGGCTCGCCATTTGAAACAGGGCTTGGACCGACCAGGGTTGCGATTGGCGATTTAAATAATGATGGCGTAAATGATGTTGCAGTAAGTAATTTCAACAGCAATTTTATTTCTGTATAAGTAAAGGTACAGAATAAATTAATAATATTTATCTTCGCGTAAATTCAGTATTTATGGGAAGGAAGTTATTCGTTACTTTTAGCGACGCCGCGCTT
>JBBRMZ010000177.1:0-9656 GCA_038230555.1 Chitinophagales bacterium | reverse complement strand
CGATATTTTGATACACTTGTTTTCAATGATAAAATCCGTAATAACAACCTCGGGCAAATTCAGTAAAACGCTATATGATTCCAATATTGACATGCTCAAAATTACACCTTTTTTTTAACCC
The DNA here is from genome assembly GCA_038230555.1 of Chitinophagales bacterium. GTDB lineage: Bacteria > Bacteroidota > Bacteroidia > Chitinophagales > Saprospiraceae > JAAFJT01. The sequence goes on along the minus strand of JBBRMZ010000177.1, from coordinate 9,535 downwards.
ATTAAAATTGTCACAGAACCTTAAAAATTATAAAAAAGCCAACCTGTAAGCCGGATTCTGTTGTCTGATTTTCAAAAGACAGCCTATCATTTATCTACGCCGCAACTCGCGTTGCGGCTTTATCTGCCTACCCCTCGCAACAAGCGAGCAACTTGTTTGTTTGTTCCGTTTAACCAGTAAACTTTTGCGATATACATGGCATTTCAACCCGCAAGGTTTATCCCATTAGATAGTTGCCTATCTAACGCGCGCGCTCTTACCGCGCATTTTCACCCTTACCAAAACATCTAAATAGATGTAAAGGCGGTACTTTTCTGTGATACTTGCTGTAATACAATCGTCGCCAATTATATTCCCATCCGTTAGATGGCGCGGCGCTCTTCGTTGTCCGGACTTTCCTCATGCGCTTTTAAACGCCCGCGATAGACCGGTTGGCTTATATTTTATAAAATTTATTTTCTTTATTCGCAAACTTTAACAGCCGGATTTCGTAATTAGTTCATACGCGCCAGATTAACTATAAAATAGGAACAGGTAATTATTTATGAAGTTAAAATTAAACAAGCGGTTATTTTATTAGACTAAAATGAGATAAAATAAGCGATATTAACCTACTTAAAATTAAAAATAATAGTATCGCCGGCCTTTAAGCTTTTTAAATTCCATTTACTCGCATCAAGTCCGTTATCTTTCAATATTTTATATCCAATTTTTGGATCGTTGAATAAAATACCGCCTAGCGTACCGTTATTTTCTTTATTACCAATAATATATTTCAACGTATGTATTCTGTTCTTTTGTAAAGCATAAAATCCTGTTTTATAATATTCTAAAGAGTCGGTATACTTTTTTAGCGTCGTAATTGGAACGGTATCCTGTTTTCTGCGTAAAAGTAAAAAGAATGATAGAAAGAGGAATAAAATTGTAAAAACATAAACATTTCTTTGTTTTAGCGCCTGACCATGAATATATAGATTTTTTTTCTTTAACTCGGCGATAGCGCCTTCAGAGGAGATTCTTTGGCGAAGCGCTTCACGATATTTTAATTCGAGAGCCTCAAAATGAAGATTTGCTATTTTACAAAAAGAGCATTCGATGGAAACGGATTCGTAAATATTTTGCTTACAACTTTCACACTTCATTTTATATTAAGCTTCTAATATATTTAACCTGTATTAAGTATTTTAAGCGCTACTTTTCAGGCTGGACTTTTTTTTAACGTCAAATTATACAAAAACAGCTCCCCTTGTAATTGATAGACATAACGGGTAGATATTAAATCGACGATATTAGTAATTATTACTATTGTTCTAAAAAAATATATAATTTTGCGCGATTGTAAAGATTGTTCCCAGTTACTTTAAAATTCCCATATCGCATTTTACATTAAAAATGATAGATAAAAAACAGTTTATTATCTTATTAACGGGTTTGGGACTATTTCTTACCGCCTTTTTATTTGACGGCATCTTAAAAGGAAGAACAAATGTAAAACGTTATAAAGAAGAAATTGAAAATTATTTATGGAAAAAAGAAATCGAAGTTAACCAATTAATTAATGATACCAGTTTTATAAGGAGAAGGCTTCAATATGCTGATCGCCCTACGGCAGAAGATTTTTTAAGAATAGAAAGTTTCCAAAAAAAAGATTTTATTTTCTGCCTCTTTACCGCTTCTAATAACCCCAATTCAAAAGATTCGCTCTTCTTTTGGTCTAATAAACTAATTCTTCCACGTTTGAGCGATCTCCCGCGTGCAGAAACCCCTTTTATAGAATCTAAATTTATTAATTTCAAAGAATCACAATATGAGCTAAGATATAAATGTTTTTTAAATAAAAATAAACAAAGAATTACGGCTGCGGCCTTGATTCCTTTAAAGATTGATTATCAATCCTATACAGGAGAGTACTTAGAGAATCACTTCCCCGCGTCTGGCCTCATACCATCGCAGTTAGAGTTAACGGATTCGCTACAGACGTACGATATTAAAAATATTGACCAGAAAACAATTTGTTACTTAAATGCTTCTGCCGCAACCGGAGACCTGCTCCACGATATCATCGTCGGCCTTTTACTACTTTTTAGTCTAATTTTATTGGGCGTGTTTGGTCATAATATAACCCGCCTGTTACTCCGGCAGTATCATTCGCCCTGGTATGGAACCGTTTTTTTCATGAGCATTTTCCTGTTGGAACTTTCTTGCGTCTATTGCATAGAAAATAAAAACCTGCTTGTTTCTTTCGGATTATCTACCAACACCATCGGAGGAATTTCCGGATTCATCCGTTCCGTGCCCGATCTTTTAATAAATACTATATTTCTACTCTGGCTCTCCTTGTTTATTCATACCGAGTTAAGCGTTAAAGGCGCCGAAAAACGATCAGCCCCCGTGCGCTGGCTCATTATCCTCGGCCTCTATTTCGTAGTCGTATTCCTGTACGCCGCCCTCATTGGAGTCCTAAAAGACCTGACCACCAATCCCGGAATGTCCCTCTCCTTCGATGACCTTTTTGATATAAGGATTGCCGGCGTAACCGCTCTTGTCGGGATGGGCCTCATGATCGTCGCTATTTTCCTGTTGACTCACCGGCTAATTGTTTGCGTAAGCCAGATCTCCATGAGCGGCGTTGGAAAATTTATTGCCCTGGATTGCGCCATCGGCCTCATAGCCCCCGTTTTCTATTCCTATAAATTAGCTTATTTCCTACCCCTGTTTGCCCTATGCGCCTTCGTTTTTATTTACCTTTTCCATCTATTTACCCGCATCGAAAAACCCGGTATTATTTGGTTCATTATCTGGCTCCTCATCTTTTCTACCCTACCCGCTATATTTATTTCCCGCTTCAATTTTGATAAAGATGAATATTGGCTTAAAAAATATGCCGTCGAACTTGCCCAGGAACAAGATCAGGAAGCTATCCGAACCATTCAGCTCGTGCGCTCCAACATACAGGAAGACCCCTTCTTGACTGCTCAGATTCCAGGTTTAACTTCCCCTTTCACTCTGGATACAGACCGGATTAATAAAATTCTGGAAAATTATTTTAATAAAGAATTATACCTCACCAACCATTACGATTTTCATTACTTCGGCGTCCGTCGCCGTAATGTACTCGCCCTAAAAGAAGAAGAAGCCGACCTCGAAACCCTCGTTCGCAAAAAAGAACAAGCCCGACAGCTTTCAAACGCGCCCGGTATATACTTCTGGTCCGAAAAAAATGGCGCCTATGCTTATTTAACCCAGGCGACTGCCGTTATTCCAAATACCGCAAACGATACCCTCGTCATTTCTATGGAATTTAGTCGTAATGACAAACTAAATTCCCGCGTATTTACCGAACTCCTATCCCATACTCAGTTCAAACAGTTAGAAAACCTAAAAAAGTATAGTTACGCGATCTATAAAAATGAACTATTGGTCGAGCAAAACAAATATGCTACCTATGATAAATATCTGCCTACCGATAACCTGCCTCCACCCAACAGCCTAAAAATATTCGTTAAAGACGCCGCCCGCGAGGAAGCCATTTATAACAATGGCCGCGGGCAGGTCGCCTTCGTCGGCGTTGAACTTCAGCCATCCATTAAAGTGTTTACGCTCTTAGCATACATCTTTATTTTGCTTTTTTTGCTCGTTTGTTTCCTATCCCTGTTCGACCGATTTGTCTTTAATTTTCTACCCCCAATTCTACGCTTCTCTTTCTCCTATCAGGATTCATTTAGAAACAGGATTCAGATACCCGTCATGTTCTTTATCTTTTCTTCTTTTTGCTGCATCGGATTTGCCACGGTTAAATTTTTCAAGTCCACATCCGAAAACTATTTAAAAAGCAATCTCGAAAAAATCTCCTCAACCATAGTCAACAATGCCGTTGAAGAAATAGAACATTTACAAACACAGGACCCCAACGGCCTCAAAATGAAGCGTTTTTTAAATAAGCTGTCCGAGATGCATCAAACCGCCATCCACTTTTTCGATGCAAATGGCGCCCTGGCGGCAACCACCGAAGATAACCTCTTCAATAAAGGAATAGTCGTGTCTAACCGAATGAATCCGCTCGCTTTTTATCAATTAAGAGACGGGAATAAAAAAGCGATCCGGATGGATGAAAATATTGGAAGATTACATTATGAAACCGCCTACTATTCAGTTCCAGATTCCAATAAACATATCATCGGCTACTTGGAACTACCTTTTTATTCCGGCGACCGAAAAATCCGCGACAACACATCCGGCTTCCTGAGCTACATCATGACCGCGCTAATTCTTATGCTGTTACTCTCTTTTGCCATCGTTTCTTCCATGGCGCGCCGAATCGTAGACCCTATCATCGAAGTAGCTGAAAAATTAAAAACGCTTACCCTGGGACGTAAAAACGAGCCCGTAATTAACGAACGTCAGGATGAGATAGGTCTACTCCTGAACGCATATAACAGTAAAGTAAAAGAATTGGACGAAACCTTTCAACGCCTCAAGAAAATGGAACGCGAAAGCGCCTGGAGAGATATGGCTAAACAAGTCGCCCATGAAATTCGCAACCCCCTGACCCCCATGAAACTCGTCGTACAGCACATGGAACACCTTCGTAAACAACGCCCCGATCAGATAGAAAGCTACCTCGCCCGGTCTAATAAAATGTTGCTCGATCAAATTAATAGCCTCGAAAGAATAGTTTCAGAATTTGCTCAGTTTGCAAAAATGCCGCAGGCCAATAATGAACGGTTCGAGATTAACGGACTGGTCAGCTCCATTAATGAATTATTTGTCGAGTCCACAAGGGATAAATTAGAGTTTGAATTACAAATCCCAAACGAGCCTTTAATGGTCTATGCCGATCGAAATCTATTGACTAATGCATTTAATAATCTTATTACTAATGCCATTCAGTCTATACCTACAGATCGTTCCGGGCGGGTGCGCGTCAGTTTATATAAAACTAGTAGCAGCGCCGTCATAAAAATCAGCGATAACGGCGTGGGCATTCCTAAAGACATACAAAATAAAATATTCACTCCCAATTTTACTACCAAATCTTACGGCAACGGTTTAGGTTTACTTATTACGAAAAATATAATACAATCCGTCAACGGCAGAGTATATTTTGAAACCCAAGAAAATATAGGTACAGATTTCTTTATCGAACTTGATCTTATTCACACCATTTGAGTATTAATGGAAAAATAAAGGCCATCTATAAAAATACAACCGATCAAAAATATAAACAGAACTTCATAAAATTATCTGTTCTTCATAAAATGGGGAGCGTTTGTTAGTAATTAACAGCGCTGAATTCTATCACTTATACGATCCTTTTCAGATTAAAATTTAACGCAAAGAAATGGGGTGAATATTTACGCTTAGCCGGACCGAATAAACATCTGGATCGCTAATAATATTCAACTCATGTTTTTTTGGATATAATAGCTCTAATCGCCTTCTAACATTGATTAATCCAATACCCCCGCTTTTTCGCTTATCAGGAGTGGGTCTCATTTCAGCCTGACTATTTTGAACTTCAAATTCAACCTTTTCTTCTAAAATAGTCATGCTGATATGGATAAATCCCTTGGAAACAGATTGGCGGTCGCCATGCTTAAAACTATTTTCCACAAATGGAATAAACAAAAGCGGCGCTATCCTTATATCATCCGGATCGCCGATTACCTTGAAGTCAATTTCCATACCTTTGCTTTGACGAAGCCTTTCCAAATCTAAATAATTAGTCAGATAATTAATCTCCTTGGTTAGAGGCGTTTGTTTTTCATTACATTCGTACAACATATAACGCATCATTTCAGAGAGTTTAATGACCATCTCCGGAGCCGCGTCTGATTTCTTTAAGGCCAGCGAATAGATACTATTAAGCGTATTGAACAAAAAATGCGGATTGATCTGCGATTTTAAAAAATCAAGTTCCGTCTGCATCGTTCTGCGTTCCAGTTCTCCCTGCTCCGTGATCTGCCTCGCCCAGTCAATCGTAATCTTCACAATCGTAGAAACTCCCGCTACAACCAGCGATATTAAATAATAATATTGCTGCTGGTTCAGTAGTTTGTCCCTAGATGCAGGATCATCGGAAAACTTAAACCATAATACGAATACCTTAATAGGCGTTACAACCAAAGCGACCAAAACCATTAATCCTAAAAAAGTAAAAACCCGCCGGCTGTTCAGGTACCGCGGAATAAGATAAAAAGCAATAAAATAATAGATAACGGCGTAAAAAAATAGGTTAATGATTTCATTAGTCAGAAAATACATAAAATCGCCTGCCTTATCGCCAGTTTCTTCCAGCGTTAATAATAATAATAAGGTAAACCAGCATAGGAAATGGTAAACCGTTCTTTTGGTCAATAATGAATTAATCCCCGGAGCGATCATAATAATAATTTTTAAAAAGTAATGACCCCACAGCTACTGACTCCAAAAATCAATATAAAGCCCCGGTTCTGTAAATTTATTAGATCAATATCTCCGTTTACCGGATTAACTTCGCAGTTTATTCACTCTTCAACCCCTGCATTCTAAAGCGAAAATAGACCATGCAAATAGGTTACGACGCAAAACGACTTTTTAATAACTTTACAGGCCTTGGAAATTACGCCCGTACCCTCGTCGAAACGATGGCCAATTTTTATGGCGACCAATCTTATCATTTATTTACGCCCGCTTTCAAACCGTCCGCCCGTCTTGATTTTATAAAAAACTATCCCTCTATTTCCACGCATACGCCTCAGGGCGCCGCTTCCTTGTTTCCTTCCTTATGGAGAAGCTACGGCCTCAAAAAAGGTCTCATTGAAGCTCGAATTCAAATATTTCACGGTCTAAGCGGCGAATTGCCAATAGGTATTGAAAAATCCGGCGTCAAAACCGTAGTCGCCATCCACGACCTGATCTTTGAAAAATTTCCCCGCTTATACCCTTTCGTTGACCGTAATATCTATCGGGCAAAAACCAGATCTTCATGTCGCCGCGCAGACGTGGTCATAGCGATTAGCCAACAAACAAAAAATGATCTAATAGATTGGTATCAAATCCCGGAAAACAAAATAGAAGTTATTTATCAATCCTGCCATCCTATTTTTTATCACGAACAATGGAATAAGTCAGGCCAGACTGAAACAGACCAAATCGTCCGCACAAAATATAATCTGCCTTCGCAGTACCTCTTATATGTTGGAACAGTGAATGAACGGAAAAATTTATTAGGGCTGTTAAAAGCTTTAAAAAATATTGAAAACGCCGTACAAATTCCTTTGGTCGTCGTAGGCAAAGGCGCCCAATACCTGAAGTCCGTACAGCGCTGGATCGGTGAAAACGGGATGGAAAACAGGTTTATTTTGAAACAAAACGTCGCGTTTGAAGATCTCCCGGCCATATACCGGAGAGCTAGTTTGTTTATATACCCTTCCATTGCAGAAGGTTTTGGAATCCCCATTATTGAAGCCCTCAATAGCGGAACGCCCGTCCTTACCGGCGACCAGTTATGTTTAAAAGAAGCGGGCGGACCCGGCTCCGCCTACATAGACCCGTCAAACTTTGAACAGATCGGAAACGAAATTATAGAAATTCTCCATGACGAAAAACTTCGAACAACTATGCGGAGTACTGGCCTGGAATACGTCGAAAATTTCAGGGATCAACTTATTGCAGATCAATGGTTTAAAAAATACGCCGCTTTGATTGATTTCTCCCGTTAAATCATTAATTTTGTATGTTTTTAATAAGCGATAAAACGCAAATTTCCGTTTAATGAAAAATTATTTTCTTCACCCTTATAAGTTTAATTCAATGAGATATATTCAGATTGGCGCAATAGTAGCTATGACGTTGTTTTCATCCGGCGCTTTTGCGCAATTTCAGGGCGGCGGGTTAGGCGGAGGTAGAATGGGCGGAGGCGGAAGACAACGCGACCAGTCCATGAATAACGAAAGCGCTCCCCGTAAAGTCATGGAGCCGGCAGATATTGCTAAAAAACAAACGGAATGGATGAAAAAAAGCCTTGTTCTGACCGAAGAACAGGAAAAGCAAATCGCTCCGGTTAATTTAAAATATGCCTTGCAGCAAAAGGAAGAGTTTGAAGCGCTGATGGTACAAAATCAAAGCGGCGCTATGCCGGACAGGGATATGGTCATTCATAAAATGGAAGGAATCAACCTGGCGCAGGATAATGAAATAAAACCAGTCCTGACAGCTCCACAATGGGAATTATACAAAAAGAAAAGGAATAAAATGCGGAATGGTTGATAAATAATGATGAATGATGAATTATTTTTAACCTATTATTTACCTATAAGGCGAATAATGGGTTGAAAAGTAGCAATAGCAGTTAAATACCGGGCTACCTTTTGCGGATATTTAACTATAAATCATTATGGATACAGCGTTTCTGGGTTACCTTTTAGTTCGACCTTTCCTCAAATTGAACACAATCTGAGGGAGCGGTCATACATGACTCATATACGGCTCATGTACGGCTTATATCTGACTCAGGGGGTTAACGAATAATAAGGATGGACGGACGTCCGGGTCGGAATTTACGGGATGAAATAGACCAGGCCCCCGTTGTACGGACTTCCAATTTTCGGGTCTATCTTCCCGGAGGCCTTTTTGGATTTTTTAGCCCATTATTCGCATCTATAATAATTGAGTAAAGATTTTTAGGTCTTTCAATCGTTTTGTACACAAATCCTTTATCAAGGCGTACGAATTTATATATTTTTTCGCAGTCGCTGAAAACCTGCGTTTGATAAGTTAAAACACTTCCTATGGTCTACCTGACAAGAGTAGAACGTTTTAACGCCGCTCATAAACTTTGGGTAGCAGATTGGGACGAAGAAAAGAATGTTTCCGCCTTCGGCAAATGCGCCAATAAAAACTGGCACGGTCACAACTATTATCTGCACGTTACTGTTAAAGGACAACCCGACCCGCAAACCGGGTTTGTGATGGACGCTAAACAATTAAGCCTGCTCATTCAACAATATGTTACTGAAAAATTGGATCATTCCAATTTGAACTTAGACGTTGATTTTATTCCTTTTACGGTCCAGCCTACTTCAGAAAATCTTACTATGCTTATATGGCGTCAGTTAGCGCCGCATATTCAATCTTGTATTTTACATAGCGTAAAACTATATGAAACGGAGAATATTTACGCCGAATATTTAGGAGAATAATTTTATTTAATCATCATATTTTATTCAAAACAGCTAATTCAATTTTTAGATGGCCTACAAAAAAACCGAGTCCTACGACCAGGATCTCACCGCCGAAATGGCGGGCTATTATAAAACGATCCTGTCTAAAATCGGAGAAGACCCATCCAGGGAAGGCTTGGCTAATACGCCGGTGCGAGTAGCAAAAGCCTTGCAATTTTTAACCCAGGGTTATACTCAGGACGCCGCCGCCGCATTGAGAGCGGCAATGTTTAAAGAAGAGTATAGCGAGATGGTCATTGTTAAAGATATTGAATTGTATTCTATGTGCGAACACCACATGCTGCCTTTTTTTGGAAAAGCGCATGTCGCTT
>JBBRMZ010000176.1:0-9684 GCA_038230555.1 Chitinophagales bacterium | reverse complement strand
GTTCTTCGGAAAGTTTCTGTAGGGATTGAGCTTCTCCCTGATTGTCGGTATGGCCTTCGATGATAATGTGAATATCTTTATGCTGCTTCAATATTTCGACGAGTCTATCCAACGGCGAATAAGAATCCTTTAAAATGATCGCCTTTGAACGTTCAAAATATACCGGTTGCAGATTGATGCTGGCGCCTTTTACCAAAGGATCGAGCAGCAGGGTCACTTCCTGCGGATTATTATGGAAATCTTCTTTAGAGAGTAGTAATTCGTGATTAATATAGCCGGGTTGAAGCGCCAACATTTTGAGCGGTCTGCCGGGAACGGACTTGATGAGAAAGCCGTTATGATCGGCGTCCACGTATTTTTCATAATTATCTTCTTCAGCATCGCCGAACAGCACCCGGGCGTCAACGGGAGAACCGGTTTGAGAATTCAATATTTTCCCTTTTACCAGCGATCCGGCAGGCATAGCGGGCGCAATTTTTACCCGGAAAATGTCGCTGCCGCCGTCGCGCTTCGATGAAAAATATAAAACGCCGGATTCAGTGTTAAAGTAAGGCTGGCTGTCGTCGGCGGAAGAATTGATGGGCGGCAAAAAATGGCGCGGCGGCCCCCAATTCAACCAGGTATCGTCTGCGCGCGAGCAAAAAAACATATCCAGGCCGCCAAGCGTAGGAGAACGATTGGAGGCAAAGTAGAGGGTCAGGCCGTCCTCTGAAAGGTGGGGCGTAACTTCCCGCGACGGGCTGTTAACCACTCTACCCATATTTTTAGGAGCCGACCAATGGTTATCGCCGGTTTTAAAACAAATATACAAATCGTTATCGCCGTAAGAATCAGCGCCCGGGAGCGACATAATCAATACTTTTCCGTCGGCGCTCATGGTCAGGCTGACGCCTTTGCTGACGATCTCATAATTGTCGATCTCCATCGGAACGGGATCTTCCCAAACGCCGTTGTTGTTGCGGATAATGGAAAATCCTTTATTCATTCCGCCCTCTTTGGGAAACTGGTTAACAACGACAAATGCATTGGGATCGGGGGTCAGCGAACACAAACTATTGGGAAGCGCGTTATTGAGCGGCGCGCCAGGATGTTCTACATGGTCAAAATCGCCCGTTCGGCTACTTGCGAGCCAGACGTCCTGGTTAAAATCCGAACGAACAGGGTCGCGTACTTCGCTACCGGCAATTTCTGTATAGATTTTGCGGAGGTTATATAAATAATCGCGATAGGAATAGTCGCCCGAAACGTTTTTACCGTCAATCATAATGGTGCGGTCAAAATCGCCCGACCCGACGCGCGTAAAATAAATCGTTTTGCCGTCGGAAGAAACGACTGGGGATATTTCGTCAAATTCGCGGGTATTGATCCGGTTATTGAGTTTTTCAATGGTATAGGTAGTCTGCGCAGAAATTCCAGGCGCTCCGAAAGCCAGCGCGGAAAGGCAGTAAATTATTTTATTCATATCCTTCTATTTGACCCAATCATATAAAAATTAAATTAATAACAAAAACCGTTCCATCCGCCGGTAAACAGGCTTTAGAATATTAAATTAAAAGTTAACGCGACGTCTCCGGCTTTTAACGCTCTTTTTTAATAACATATTTTAAGTAGGCGTCCATGCCGCCCTGTAATTGATATAAATTGTCGAAGCCAAATTTTCCGGTTAACAGCCGGATGGCCTGCGCGCTGCGGGCGCCGCTTTTACAATGTACGACTACGGGAGCCGTCCGGTCGATCAGGTTTGTCAATTTTTCAAGCTGGGACAAAGGAACGGAATGCCCGCCGATATGTTCTGCTTCATATTCATAAGGTTCGCGGACGTCGACTAATTGGAAAGGTTCGCCGCGGTCGCGCCAGCCGATTAATTTTTCCGGCGTAATTTCACGAAGGGGGAAAGCGGGGGATGATTCTGAAAGAAAAAAATGCTCTGTTTTGGTTAAAGCGGCGATTTCCCGGGAATATGTTTTTTTTATCTTAATAAAGCGGGTCGTAAACGAAGCGGTATCCATCATAAACAATTTTCCGCTCAACGGTTCCCCAACGCCGGTAATGATCTTGATGGCTTCCGCCGCCTGCATGGCGCCAAAAATACCTGGCAAGGCGCCCATCACGCCCGCAGTCGCGCAATCAGGCGCATCTTCCTGAGCCGGTTCGTCAGGGAATACATCCCTGTAATGCGGGCCGCGCCCGCCGTCGGTTTGTAAATAATTGAAAACTGATAGCTGTCCTTCAAACCTAAGAATAGCGGCATGAATCAGCGGCTTACCCAAAATTACGCAGACGTCGTTGATGAGGAACCGGGCGGAAAAATTGTCTGTTCCGTCTATTACAACGTCATAGGGTTCAAGAATTTCCAAGGCATTACCGACGTTCAAAGCAACAGGATAGACGTCAATCTGAATGAGCGGATTGAGTTTCAGTAGTTTTTCTTTGGCCGCGACCGCTTTTTGCTTCCCCAGGTCGGATACGTCAAATAGTACCTGCCGTTGTAAATTGCTGATCTCCACGACGTCGTGATCGACGACGCCAATGCGACCTATGCCAGCCGCAGCGAGGTATAATAAGGCGGGGCTGCCCAGGCCGCCCGCGCCTACGACCAATACTTTTGCGGCTTTCAATTTTTCCTGTCCTGCTATCCCGACTTCCGGGAGCGCGAGATGGCGGGCATATCTTTTTATTTCGTCCTTGGAAAGGTTCATGATGAGAAGATATTAGCTAATAGCTATTAGCCGTTAGATTTTATTTAATTGATTATTAATGTGAATAATGGGTTAAAAACCAGCATTAGCGGTTTGAAGCCGACCTACCTTTTGTGGACGTTCAACGATACACCATTACGAATACGGCGTTTTTAAACTGCCTTTTAGTTTGACCTATCCCCAATCCAAATACAATCTGAGGGCGAGGTTAGACCTGACTCAGACCTGACTCAGACCTGACTCAGACCTGACGCAGACCTGACGCAGACCTGACGCAGACCTGACGCAGATATGAAACAGACACGACTTATATACGACTTATACCTGACTTATACGCGCCTTATATATGACTCAAGGGGTTGACGAATAACGGCAGTTATTAAGGATAAAAGGACGGCCGGGTTGGGATTTAGGGGATAGAATGGACTATGCTCCAATTGTATCCGCTTTTGATTTTCGGGGCTACTGTAGCGGCTCCCTTTTTGGACTTTTTCAACCCATTAGTCGCATTATTAATGAATTATAGTAAAGTATAACGTTATTTATTTCCGGGTTTTCTAATGATAATTTTGGCGACATAGTTCCGAGCATTCGCGCGTTACGCGCAAGGAGGGGCGGGCGGCCTATCTTTTTAATTTTTTGCAAAAATTAAAAAGATAGGCCTTTCCCGGAATTTCTGTCGCAAAAAGCGCCGCGATTTAGATTCAACCATTTAATTTTTGGCGTTACAAAAATTGTCATAGAGCGAAAAACAAAAAAGACCTCCCTTTTCCGGAGTCCCTGTCATGATAAGGACGCTATATATAGGCTCATTTCATAAATTCCCAAGCGGTGCGGTAGGTTCCGTGTTTTTCGCAGTAATCCAACATGGCTTTATAAAATTTGTCCTGTCCGATGGTGGCGCTGTCGCCGATAATGATCAGTTTCATACGGGCGCGGGTCATGGCAACGTTCATCCGGTGATAATCTTTCAGGAAACCGATCTCCGCTTTTTCATTGGAGCGGACCAACGAAATATAAATCACGTCTCTTTCCTGCCCCTGGAAACCGTCTATGGTGTGGACGCTGACAGGAGCGCCCATTAATAAAACGTCTTCCGCTATTTCTTGTTGAATAAAAATAATCTGTTCCCGGTAGGGAGAAATAAAACCGATTGACGGCTTATCAAATTCAAACAATTCAATGAATTGGTGGAGATGCGACCGCAACGTATAATATTCGTCGGGGTTAAACCGGCTAAAATTTTCGGGATGGATGTATTCTTCAAAATTGCAGCCAACGGTGTCTATAAAAACGAGCGGCTGTTCATCCTGGAAAACCGGCGTGGCCCGGTCGGCCACTTCAGGCGCGGCTTGCAGCGCTCCTTTATAGAACCAGTCGTTAGAAAAACCCATAATGGTCCGGTTCATCCGGTACTGCACGTTGAGCAAACTGACGCCGGACAGGCGATGGATACATTTCTCCAATAACGTGACGTCAAAGCCGCCTTTTCGCGCCTCTTCCGAACGGATGGTCGGCGGCAATTGCAAAGGGTCGCCTGCCAACACCACTTTTGACGCTTTAAGGATCGGTATCCACGAGGCAGGTTCCAGCGCCTGCGCCGCCTCGTCGATGACGACGGTGGTAAAATGATACGAATGGAGCGTCGGGTGCGCGGCGCCCACCAGCGTGCAGGTTATCACGTCGGCGCTGGTCAGTATTTCTTCAATGAGCCGCTCTTCCAATTGGTTCGCCCAATTCGACATTTCGCGCGCGTCGTCTTTCAGCCGGTCTCTTTCATTTCTGGCGGCAAAATCGAATTTTCGCTTAAAGGCGCGCGCTTTTTGACGCAGCGCCGCCGCCTCAATTTTTATTTTTTTGATGTGTTTGCTTTCAGGATGCGCCGCCACCTGCGCGTCCAGCGTCAGGCTGAGAATACCGGCCTCGATCCTCGAAATATTTCCAATCCTGACTACCCGTAATCCCTGCGCGGCCAGGCGTTCGGTTAGCACGTCGGCGGCGGTATTGCTGGGAGCAGTGACCAAAACCGTGTTCTCCACCTGGCAAAGCTGATACACCGCCTGAACCAACGTGGTGGTCTTTCCCGTCCCCGGCGGCCCGTGAATAATGGCCACGTCCGGGCCGGCAAGGATCCTGCGAACAGCCGCTTTTTGCGAGTCGTTGAGCGCGGAAAATGCGGGCGTCTCGGAAAAGATCGTTTGAGTATCCAGTCCGTTTGACGTTTGTTTTTCCGTGATCCGGTCTTTTTTAATTCCCAGCAGGACGTCCCGCAGATCGGCAAGGCGATTACCGGAGGCGTTGATGGCGATCTTCATGGCCCGCTCCATTTCGATATAGCTGCGCTCGTCGAAGAGCAGATCGACGCCGATCTGTCCGCCGGATAGCCAGTCGGGCAGGTCTTTACTATTCAGCACGACGCGCATGGATTTTTTGTCCATATAATTAATCGTGCCGCTGAACTCCGGATGGTAAGCGTCGGGTTGCAGCGTAAATAAATTCACCATGTTACCGGAGCGAAACTGATGGGGCTGATCGACGGCGTCTGTTCTTTCTATTTCCACAAATGCGCGGTCGCCCACCGTATAACCGGATTTGACGGGAACGACGGGATACCAACTGAACCCTTCTTTGCGCTTGATTTCGAGGGGTTTATTTTGGATAATGGTTTTGAAGTATTCATAATCGGCTTTTTTTTCCAACTGCAATAATTCCACCAGGCGCGACAATTCGGTCATAAAAACCTTTAGTTTTTCTGGTTGAAATAATCCATCTGGCGCAGGAAAGCCAACTGATCGAAATAAGAACTTTCGTCCGTTATTTTGCCGTTCTGAATGTGGAAAACGGTGCAGTTTTTGAGGGTGTATTTTTTTCCGCGCATGTATTCCGGCGAGCCGCCCTCCAGATTGGTCATGGTTCCGACCGACTCATATTCTACCGCCACGCAGTCGGCCCCGGCCGTGATCCTAGAAATCGTGTAGGTCATATCCGGCGAAGTTTTAAAATACCGCCCATACGCCTCTTTTAATCCTGCAATCCCTGTTCTGGGCTTATCAAAACCAACGGATTCGATGCGGGCCGTATCCGAGTAAATATCGGCAAAATGATCGAGATCATGTCGGTTGAGCATGTCAAATTTCTTTTGGACGATCTGCATCATATCGGGCTTTTGCGCCTGGACGCCGGCGATCAAACACAGCAGTAAAGGAAGGAGAAGGGTAATTTTCTTCATGGCGGTTCAATTTTAAAGATTGAACCGCTAAAATAGGCGTCTTTAAGAAAGGAAAGAAATTTTATGCAGATTTTACTGCTCTTCTGGGAGCGCTATGTTAAAATATCTGTTTGTTTGCGCTTGTAATTATGCGGATTTTAATTGTAATGGCAAGTTGACGTATCATTATTTTTTATGTATTTCTTCTCTGATAATTTTTCCTTTTTCGTAATAGAGCGTTTTATCCAGTTCGCCTTTTACAAAGTAATATTCTTTGGCCAAATCATTCTCGGGCATATCGTACGCCCGACATTTATTTGGTTATGCTTTTTTAAATTTGATTTGTTTGTGAAGGCCGTCCTTTACCGGACTAGCTTTTTATTTTGAAAACATATTTGCTTTATAAGTTACATTTTTGTAACTTTGCAAACATGAAAGCGAAAGAACTAATCAAGCAAATCGAAGCAAACCGCTGGGTTTTAGTCCGGCAAAACGGAAGTCATAAAACTTTTAAAAAAGAAGGGATAGCGGATATTATAACCATCCCCGACCACGGAAATAAAGACATGGCGAAAGGTCTTGCTTTGGACGCGCTCAAAAAAGCGGGGCTGCGTTAAGCGACCCCGCCCTTCGCTTTCATCATACTTTAAAACCGCTCGAAATTATCCTAATTATGCAAATCAAATTAATTGTCTCCGTCGACGGGACGGACGGCGAAGTAACCGCCTGGACGACCGTAAACAATTCCTTTTTAAGCACTATTGCCGCCGATCTTCCCGGCGCCATCGCCAACATCAAAATGCTGATCGAAGACGTCAAGGCAAACGAATGGAAAGACGATCCCGCCTGGAATGCCATCGACGCGGAAGCCGCTCAATTTGAATGCGAGTTCTCAATGGCGGATTTCTTTGACGTTTACAAGGCCCTTAAAATTAGCGAAGTTGCCAAGCTGGCCGGCATGAATTCGGCGTTGGTCCGGGCGTATGCCAGCGGAGATAAAAACCCGTCGCTAGCGCAGGCGCAAAAAATAGAGGCCGCCATCTACCGGCTGGCCGACTCTTTGAAGTCGGCGCATATTGTGCCAAAAACCGAACCCGTAACGGCTTAAATCTTTGCTTTTCGTCGTCCAACAAAAAGCCCGTTCATATATGAACGGGCTTTTTCATTGTTTAAATCTTTATGTTTAACACAAATGGTTTTAATTAAGATACTATTTCCTTAGCTTTGTACAATCGAACTATAAAGACTATTAGAAAACTTTTTTCCCGCGAACAAAATGACGAAAGAATTATACCCCAAATTAATAAATAAAAATAAACAAATTTTATATTATAAAAACGACTTTTCGTGCACCCTGACTGAGAATCCAGGTTTAGACATTTAATTCCTTTTCGCCAGCTTAGAAATCCATTCTTTACCCCCGCCGCTAACAACTTTCACAATATAAGTCCCGTTTGCCCAGCCCCGACCGTCCAGTTTCATCAGCCCCGTCGGACCAGCCCCGGCAGCGCTCGAAACCAACTGTCCGCTTTCATTAAAAACGTCCACCCGCACGTCGCCAGCTTCCTCAAACCCGTAATTCACCTCCGCCATGCCCGTCGTCGGGTTCGGAAAAACTTCCACTCCAACCAAAACGCCGTTTTGCGCTCCGGCGGTCGTAAAAACGTTGGCATCTGTCCCGTCCTTTGCTAATTTTCCATTCGTTTGCTTCGCCAACGGCTGCTCCGTCTGAACAACTGCCGCCAAACTCGACGTTTCCTTCTGCTTCACCACGGGCTTCACAATCGCTACCATTGATGGAAGCATTGCCTGTACCGTCTGCCCGTCCTTTGGGCTGATGCTAAAACATGGTATTTTCAACTCTTTTTTCGTATCGACCCCGTCCATCGCCACTGAATCATGCGCCGGAATTTCGTTAATGATAATGACCGCAATCGCCCCTGCCCTTTGAGCGTTGATCGCTTTCTGCACCGTCGAGCAATAACAATTCACCGGCTTGTCCCGCTGCCACGGCGCCAGTTGTTCGGGATGCTTTTCATGCTCCGGCGTGGCGGACGGCCTGGCCTCCTCGCCCCGCTCGATCAGCGCCACCTTCCCTTTCAGCACTGTGACCACGCTGTCGCACGCCTTGTGCGAATGAACGCGATTCGTGTCCTTCGCCATCAGCAGCGGCGCGATCATGGTGACCGTCGCTTTGGTTCCGAATGTCGCGTAGGTAAGTTTGTATTGCTGCCCGGTGTTGAATACCGAGAGGATTAAAGTATCCAATTTCCCACTACCTACTTTGGTAGAAATGGTTTGAGCTTCCGTAGATTGTAATAAAGAACCGATCGATATAATAAAAAGACCAAAGTTTATTATTTTTGTCATAAATTGAAATTTTGAAGCGAAAAGCTAATTTTATTATCGTAAGGCAGCAGTTAAGGATAAATAAGGAAGAATCAAGGTCTAGCGATGAAGTTATCTTTAAATCAAAATTTATTAAATTATTTTTTTATTATTTTCATCGTCATTGCGGAACAATTTTTCGGTAAGAAACTATCCGTCCATTTTACTAAACCATATTCCACGTCAAAATAATATTCTATTATTTCAGCTAAAATGTAGTTTGGTTCTTTAATTCGGTAGACTAATAATTCTCTATTATCAATTTTTTCTATTCTCACAGGAATTGCTAACGTATATTGAGGATAAGGGTTAACCCCATAATTTTCTCCATACCAGTATATATTTTGTCCAGAGCCAAATTTTGGTTTAGAAAAATATAGTACCCATTTATTATTTACTAAATAAAACCATTCTTCGTTTACCCTTTTAAAGGTATCTAATCTAGATATTTGATTAACATCAGGACGTATTATGCTATCTATCAAAACGCTATCCGAAATAAATCTTCTATATACCAAATGTTCATTTTCACACCCTCCTGAATAATTTAATATTAAATTATTTGGTACTTGACTGTGTAAAAGAAAAGAATCGAAGATAAAAATAATGATAATATTAATTTTTAATATTATTTTTATTTTTATCTTTTTCGTCGCATGTATCATTATAAATTATTTTATTAATTTTATTATTTATATCATCTAATTTTTTTTGCGCCGTTTCACTATCGTTTGGATTTATATCAAATTCCGCATTAAATGCTTCAGTACCTTGTAATCCATTCCACGCAATTATATTAATTTGTTCGTTCGAAAGCCCCAATTTATTAGCAGAATTAAACTCTAAGAGACCTTGAACTATTCCCTTATACATCCCTTCAGTATAATCCTCATGATGATTTGCATAAAGCCCAGTCGAGGCAGATTCATGTGCATTTATGTCGGCATGAATTCCTTCATGCAAGATTACAAGTGCTCTTCCTACGTCGTTTAATATTTTACTTTGATTCGAAAATTGTGGTTCATTTCGAGGTATAAAAAAAGTGGTTTGTTCTCCTCCTATAGGTCTTTGATTTTGGTCAAATTGTAAGCCGCTAATATTTCGAGTTTTGGCTAACGCATGTCCAACATCAGTTTTTCCCTTATCTATGTAATTATTATAATCTAATACATAGTTAAATTTATCTTTTGAAGCGTTATTGGTAAATATATCAGTCATTTTTCTATATGTGCTACTGTTTTTTATTAACTTGGTTTCAGTAATTTAGCGCAACGATATAGCTTATTCTATATTTGTTGACATATGATTGTTTACACACGTTTAAGTTTATCGGATCGCATAGGGATCGAAAAACTGTTGTCACAAAAATTCAGCGACGCGCGTATTGCG
>JBBRMZ010000175.1:0-9833 GCA_038230555.1 Chitinophagales bacterium | reverse complement strand
GCTATAATAATATGTGCAGAAGTAGTAATACAATCGAATGAGTTCAATCTCTTTCATGGCGTTTATCTTGTAGTTTGATATCCACAAAATTAAACCCTTTTGTTATTCCCTACTTCTGCTTTTTAACCCATTATTCGCATTTCTAAGTTAAAAACCTGATTATGTTATTATGGATAACAGGTCGTAAATTATGTTGGCGTCAGTTCCCTGATTTTAGTATGATTGTAGTTCATGGAACCGACGGTTTCATTTAAACAAGTTACGGGATAAGAGAACGCTATAGAGTAAGAATTTCAGATCGTCTGTTCTGAAACAAAAAGGCGGGATGACGGGCGTCGGCAATTTTGAAACTATTTTCATTCGTAATTACGTTTGGTCCTACTTTTATTATTCTCGTTTGGATATTGGCACAAATATATACTCTAAATATGGATAAAGTAAAGGGGCAGCATAAAAATTTATTTAATTTATTTAATTTATTTTTATATTAAATCTGCTCAAACTCTGACTTTTATGGCGCTTTGATTTAGCCCGATAAGATTATTATTTTTTTATTTTATAGATTAAAACAACAATATTGACTTTAAAATTTAATTATTTTTTGAGTATAAGAAACTTAAATAATTAATACTTAATGAATTAAATAAAAGTGCATAATAATTTTGTTAATTTTTAATACAAAACGCGTAGTTTTTGTTTTATTCAAACAATAAAAATATCTAATCATAAAATTATAGCAGCATGTTTTAAAACTATATTTTAATTTATAAAAATAAAACTATGAATAATAAAATTTTCAATTACTTAATATATAATTTAATTTCTAACTCTAAAATATTTATATGAAAGTAGCTTTGTACCGCAAAAACAAAAGGTTTCACTTTGAGGCGTCGGGCTCTTCCTCCGTCCTGGTTTCTATCGACGCCAACGCCGCAGCCGGGGGAAACGACTTGGGCGCGCGGCCTATGGAACTAATCCTGATGGCCCTGGGCGGCTGTAGCGCCATTGACGTAATCAGTATGCTGAAAAAGCAACGCCTGGAACTGGACGATCTGCAAATCCAGGTTGAAGGCGAGCGAGCCGAAGGCGCCATTCCTGCCGTTTTTACAAAGATTCATATTACTTATGAAGCGTCCGGCGCAGTAAAGCGGGAAAAAATAGAACAAGCCATTGCCTTGTCCATAGACAAATATTGTTCAGTAACGGCGATGCTGAAAAACGCCGTAGAGATTAGCTGGTCATTGAAGATGATAAGCACTATATAAAAAGGGGAAGAACGCCGGACGCCTAATAACCGCCGTTATTCGTAAACCCCTTGAGTCATATATAAGGCACATATAAGTCACATATAAGTCAGGTATGAGTCAGGTATGACCGCCCCCTTAAAATATACCCCGTTTGAGAAAAGACCGAAGGAATAAGAAACTCAAAAACGCCGTATTCATTATGGTGTAGAGTTGGATATCCGCAAAAGGTAGCCCGGCGTCAAACCGCTAATGCTGGTTTTTAACCCATTATTCGCATGATGTATGGATTTATAAAACCTCCTCCATTTTCCGAACCGCTTTGGCCGACGCTTTCAAAGATTGAAATATATCTTTTTTGATGTCTGTCAAAGATTCCAAACCAACGGAGATGCGGATCAGGCCGGGCGTGATGTCTACGGCGGCGCGTTCAGCGTCCGAAAGTTTAGAGTGGGTAGTGGAAGCCGGATGGATGGCGATGGTGCGGGCGTCGCCGAGATTGGGGGTGTGAGAGACCATTTTTAGGTTATTCAGGAAGGCTCTGCCCTGTTCGACGCCGCCTTTGACTTCAAAACAAACCACGCCGCCGCCCATTTTCATTTGCCGCTTCGCCAGTTCGTGCTGCGGATGAGAAGGCAGGTGCGGATATTTGACGCGCTCGACTTCCGGATGTTTTTCCAGCGCTTTGCCCAGCGCCAATGCGTTGGCGCAGTGGCGCTCCATGCGCACTTCGAGGGTTTCTAAACTTTTGGACAAAATCCAGGCGGTAAAAGGCGACAGAGAAGGGCCGGTATGACGGGCGAAGAAACGGATCTCCTTCATCAGATCGCGGTTTCCGACGATGGCGCCGCCGATGGTTCGGCCCTGTCCGTCGATGAATTTGGTGGCGGAATAGGTGACGAGGTGCGCGCCGTATTTAACAGGCGACTGCAAATAAGACGTGGCAAAACAATTGTCGACGTTCAGGATAATTTTATGCCGGGCGGCGAGTTTGCCGAGCCAGTCGAGGTCGATCAGATCCAAGCCGGGGTTGCTGGGGGTCTCGACCAAAATCATCCGGGTATTGGGCTGAATCAGGCTTTCCCATTCTTCGGGATGATGAATATCGGCGTAGGTATGAGTGATCCCCCATTTCGGAAAAACAATGGTCAGCAACTGGTGCGTGGAGCCGAAAACAGAGCGGCAGGCCAAAATATGGTCGCCGAACCGTAACAACGCGGCCACGCTCGTAAAGACCGCCGACATGCCGGAAGCGACGGCGACCCCGTCCTCGGCGCCGTCCAGCAGACACATTTTATCCATGAACTCCGACGTGTTCGGGTTGGAGTAGCGGGTGTAGATATTGCCGGGGATTTCGTCGGCGAACATAGCCCTGGCCTGCTCGGCGTCGTCGAAGACGAAGCTGGAGGTCAAATAGATCGGAACGCTGTGCTCGCGGTGGAGGCTGCGTTCCGCCTGCGTCCGGATGGCCAGGGTTTCGGGTTGTAATTCTTCAGATTGCGTCGTTTCGGATTGTAGCGTTTCAGGCTGTAACTCTTCCATTCAATTTATTTATTGGGTTGCGGCGTGGTGCGCAGATAAGGTTTGATAATGGTGTGGCCTTTCGGGAATTTTGCCGGAATATCAGCCGTCGCGATGGCCGGGACGACAATGACGTCTTCGCCGTCTTTCCAGTCGGCGGGCGTTGCAACGCTGTAATGGGCAGTGAGCTGAAGGGAATCGATCACGCGCAGCAATTCCGCAAAATTTCTGCCGGTGGACGCCGGATAAGTCAGCGTTAGTTTTATTTTTTTATCGGGACCAATAATAAATACCGAGCGGACGGTGGTTTTTTCGGAAGCGTTGGGATGGATCATGTCGTAGAGTTCGGCTATTTTCCGGCTTTCGTCGGCCAGAATCGGGAAGTTAAGCGCGACGCCCTGCGTTTCTTCGATGTCCGGAACCCAGCGATGGTGGGAGTCGATATCGTCGACGGAAACGGCGATCACTTTGACGTTGCGCTTGGCGAATTCGCCTTTCAGCAAAGCTGTCTTACCGAGTTCGGTGGTACAGACTGGGGTAAAATCGGCGGGGTGCGAAAAGAGCATTCCCCAGCTATCGCCGAGCCACTGGTGAAAATGAATGATTCCCTCCGTCGAGTTGGCTGTAAAATCTGGCGCTATATCGCCTAAACGTATTGACATTTTTGTAAATTATGAATGATGAATGAATGATTAATTAATTGGCATGTATAAAAAAGATTAGTATTCCCTATTTTGATTTCGAGTCGGCGTAAGGCAAATCCATTAAATGATTTGGTTTTAAATAAACAAAATTATTCTGAAAGTCAAGGACGGTATTAAATCTTTTTAATACCTCGTTTCCTAAAATATGGGTTTTAAATCCTGCGGGATTTCCCATCGTCATTAACTGAACCGGAATATTAAAAAGCGTATATTTTTCCAGATTTAATCTTTCATTGTTTACGGTAATCACCGGTATTTCCTTACCCTGCCCGTTTTTCATAATCACTTTTTTGATTACTTCCAGATCTTTCGGATAATCCTGCTCATTCATCAAGGTAGTATCTAGCATAACGGTTCGCTGATAGCCATTATCAAACAAGAAACGATTTTTATACTTTTTGCCTTTTATTTGAAGTACTCCATTTATACAAAATAACGTATGCGTATACTCTATGTCAAACTTTGAATAGTCTTTATCGATTTTTGGCGTCGTTGTATGAACAATAAACCTATTTTTATCATAGTCTATTTCAACAACTTTTCCGTCAAAGAAATCCCAGCCAAATCTTCCGTCTGTTCCCTGGCCCGATAGTTCGACGGGATAAATTTCCAGGCTATTCCAAGTTAAATTTCCTATTCGCAAAGAATTGTCCGCTTTCCCGGCGCCTGATAAATGAGTTTTATTTTTTATGGCGTCATTTGTCAATAGCAATCCTGTCGTGCCGGAATCGAACTTTAAATCCAAGGTATCCGCCTTGTTAAGAACGGTTTTGAATTTGAGGTTATTGAAACCCGTCAATGTAAACGAAAGGGTATCGTGAGATTCGGGATGTTGCGTTGAATAATTTTTTATTACAGCGCTTTCAATCCTCGTAAGGCACGAGTCTTTGCCGCCCAGTAATACTATAAAATCAAAACGCTCGCCCGGTTTTATTTTTACCTTAATTGAGTCGATATCTGTGTAGAATTTAATCCATTCCGGTTTCGTAATTTTTGAGATGGTATGGACGTCCAATTTAGTTTTAGGGCTTATACTCCAATTATAAACGTCGTTCTCGCCTTCAATTATCTTGGCTTTCCTAGAATTTGCTCTAATTATCGGCGCTTGTTTTTGAGCAAAAGAACAATATGCGGCGCACATAAAAGAGAGTAAAATTAGGATTCTTATGTTTTTCATTAAACTATGTCGGCTTATTTTTTACAAGTATTCAGAAGCTTATTTTTAAACGCCGGGTAAAATTTTTTCAGTCGCCGACGGCGGCGCTGGCGTACCTGCCGGTCGGGGTTTCCGCTAATTGTGGGAGTTCCATCTTTAAAAATCCGGCGATGAGGGCGCTAAGTTGTTTGAACTCTATCAGAAAGCCGTCGTGGCCGTAAGGCGAATCAATCAGCACGAATTGCGCGCCGGGGATATGGGCGGCCATCTGGGCCTGTTCTTCTTTCGGGAACAAAATATCGGACTGGATGCCGACGATCAGCGTTTTAGTCCGTATGGTCGAAAGGGCTTTTTCCACGCCGCCCCGCCCTCTTCCGATGTTGTGCGTATCCATAGTCCGGGAAAGAGAAAGATAAGAAAGCGCGTTAAAGCGCCGCGTTAGTTTGACGCCCTGATATTTTTGATAGCCTGCGGCTTTGAAATCAATTAATTTCTCTCCGTCGTCCGTTTGTTGAGCATTAAAAGACGCGTAGGTCCGGTAGGAGAGCATGCCCATCGCGCGGGCCGCTTCCATGCCTTTAGCTCCGGCGTCGGGGACGTCGAGATAAAGGGTGGGGTCGGCTTCGATAGCCATTCTTTGGGCTTCGTTGAAAGCGATGGCCCAGGCGCTTTGGCGGGCGCCGCAGGCGATAACGGCGATGTGCTCAAAAACGGAAGGATCAAGCGCCGCCCATTCGAGCGTTTGCTGCCCGCCCATGGAACCGCCGAGACCGAGGAATATTTTTTGTACGTTTAAGTGTTTTTGTAATAAACGATGGGCGTTGACGACGTCGCGAATAGTGACGAGGGGAAAATCGGCGCCATAGCGTTTGCCGGTTTTCGGATTCAGAGATTGGGGCGAGAAACTTCCGTAATGAGAACCCAGCATGTTGGCGCAAACGATGAAAAAACGGTCGGGATCGAAGGTTTTTCCTGCTCCGATCAGTCCGTCCCACCAGTCGACGGCTTCGGAACTGCCGGTAAGCGCGTGAAAAACCCAAACGACGTTGTCTTTGCGGTCGTTGAGTTTTCCGTAAGTAGAATAAGCGATCTCGATTTCCGGTAAAGACGCGCCGTTCTCCAGTAAGAATTCCTGCGGCGATCTGAATATTTCAATCATTTTATGGCGTTTGACGTCAGCTATTAGCCCTTAACTTTTAGCGTTTTATTTTTACAAAACCCGTACTGGCTTTCTTAAACGGCCAGTACGGGCGTCTGTTATTTTAAATAGTCGAATAAAATTGAACGCCGTTTTTAATCTGCGCAATTTATTGATAATGAATAATTTAAAAATTCATAATTCATAACTCATAATTCATAACTAATTACGCGGTTTTTAGGCCGTGTTCTTTTACCGTTGCAAAAGCCGCTTCGAGGTCGGCAATAATATCGTCAATGTGTTCGATTCCCAGGGAGATTCTTAGCGACGTTGGCGTTACGCCCGCCGCAGTTTGCTCGGCCTCGGACAATTGCTGATGCGTGGTGGCGGAGGGCTGGATAATGACCGTTTTGGAGTCGCCGACATTTGCCAGGTGGCTAACCAGTTTCAGGCTGTCGACAAAAGTGGTCGCCTCATGTTTATCGCCTTTGATCTCAAAAGAAAGGACGCCTCCAAAGCCGCGTTTGAAATATTTGTTAGCGGTTTTATGATACGGGCTGCTGTGGAGACCCGGGTAGTTGACCTTGCCAACAAGAGGGTGTTTTTCGAGCCAATGCGCCAGTTTAAGCGCGTTTTCGACCGTGCGGTCGACGCGCAAAGACAGGGTTTCTAAGCCTTGTAACAACAGGAAAGAATTAAAAGGGCTTAGGGCGGCGCCGAAATCGCGCAGTCCTTCCACGCGGGCGCGGATAATGAAAGCGATGTTACCGAAGGGGCCGTTGGTTCCGAACACGTCCCAAAAAACGAGACCGTGATAACCTTCGCTTGGCTCGGTGAATTGCGGGAATTTTCCGTTACCCCAGTTGTAATTTCCGCCGTCGACAATGACGCCGCCGATGGTCGTTCCGTGTCCTCCTATCCATTTGGTCGCGGATTCGACGACTACGTTGGCGCCGTGTTCGAGCGGGCGGAACAAATAACCCGCCGCTCCAAAAGTATTATCGACGATGAACGGCAGGTCGTGGTCTTTAGCGACCGCGGCAATGCCTTCAAAATCGGGAACCGAAAAGCTGGGGTTTCCGATGGTTTCCAAGTAGAGTGCTTTGGTGTTCGCGTCGATCAGCCGTTCGTAATCGGCGGGATTTTCGGAAGCAGCAAAGCGGGCTTCGATACCCAGTCTTTTAAAAGCTACTTTGAACTGGTTGTACGTGCCGCCGTATAAATTAGGCGAGGAAATAAAGTTGTCGCCGGGCAATAATATATTATTGAGGGCCAGGAATTGCGCCGCCTGGCCGGAACCGACGGCCAGCGCCGCCGCGCCGCCTTCGAGGGCCGCAACGCGTTTTTCAAAAACGTCTGTCGTCGGATTCATGATCCGGGTGTATATATTCCCGAATTCTTTAAGGGCAAACAGGTTGGCGCCGTGTTCGGAGTTTTTAAATACATAGGAGGTCGTCTGGTAGATCGGGACTGCGCGCGATCCGGTGGTCGGATCGGGTTCCTGGCCCGCGTGTACCTGTAAGGTTTCAAATTTTTGAGACATGGCCGAAATGGTTTTTTAAAAGTGAGAGAATCAGCGGTTAATTGTTGGCTATTAGCCGTTAACTGTTAATAATTGATTGTGAACGAATAAGGTATTTTAATAAGAACGTTTTTTTGTATTTAAGTGTGTAGCGTTTAAAAAGGTCGGATTGATCCCCATTCTTCCGGTTGTAGCTTCGTCCGTTACGCCCGCCGACAGAGGGGGCAGGTAATTAAGCGTCAACCGAAGAATATCGGAGAAATTACGAGCGACAACAAGAGCATGTAGCGCAAAGCAGCGCCGTCAGGCTATCGTTAGAGGCAGTTTTGGAATAAGGCTGGAAAGGCAAAAAAGGATCTGAAGACATGAACGTTAGCTGTTTTTATATTTCCAAATAAATTTGGCAGGACTTGGCACCTATCTCCCCAAAATAATCGGGGAAGGGGTTGCCGGAGCTTCGACGAGCCTGTCTCTCCACTCCTCTGTATAAAAACAATTCTTACTGGAAAGAATTGATCTGGCAAAGATAAGGCGCAAACGTTAATCTTGCAAGCGGTCGGACGAAAAAAAACAGATCGGATAAAATTAAGCTGTTTTTTACTTATCATTACCCTCCATATAAACACAGACGCGGCGTTTCCTGTATTTTTGTCCGCGCTTTAAAAATCCGTTTTCAGGGTCTTATTCCGTTCCAAGTATAAATATATTCCGTAAACCATTAATTATGACGACGCCAATCAGGTGGGGAATTATCGGCCTGGGCAGAATTGCCCACAAATTTGCGCAGGATTTGAAAAGGGTTCCGGGCGCGTTATTAACGGCCGTCGCTTCAGGTTCGCAGGAACGGTCGGACGCCTTTGGCGTTCAATACGGCGCGCTTTTTTGCTACGGGTCCTACGCGGAAATGCCGGCCTGTCCCGAACTGGATATTGTCTATGTGGCCACGCCTCATGTCGATCACTGCCGGCTGACGCTGATGTGTCTGAACGCCAAAATCCCGGTGCTTTGCGAAAAACCATTTGCCATGAACGCCCGGGAAGTCGGGGAGATGATCCGCGCGGCGCGCGATAACCGGACTTTTTTGATGGAGGCCATGTGGACAGCGTTTATTCCCAGTTTCCAGGAAACCTTTAATATTATCTCCATGGGCGAGATCGGCAAAGTCCACAGCCTGAAAGCGGATTTTGGTTTTTGCGCGCCGCTGGATATGGAGAGCCGGATCTATAATAAAGCGCTTGGCGGCGGTTCTTTGCTCGACGTGGGGATTTACCCCATTTTCCTGGCGTTGAAATTATTTGGCAAACCGAAGGAAATCCAGGCGGCGGCGGCGATGGCCCCGACCGGCGTGGACGCCACCTGCGCCATGATCTTCTCCTACGCGGGCGAGGAAATTGCTATGCTGCACTCTTCCATCGTCGCGAAAACCGACACCACCGCTCATATCTACGGCGAAAAAGGATGTATTTTTATGCCGTTTCCTTTCCACCATGCCGATTTTATTGCCCGCCAATTTTATTACGGCGAAACCGAAGAGTTCCATTTGCCCATTGAAGGAAAGGGTTATCATTTTGAAGCCGCAGAAGCGGGGCGATGTCTACAGGCGGGTTTGTTGGAAAGTCCTGGAATGCCGCACGCGATGAGTTTGGATTTAATTGAAACGCTGGACCGGGTACGGGAAAAAATCGGCTTGCATTATTGATTGCGTTCGTAGGGACAGGTCGCGACCTGTCCCTATGAACGCAATCTGTCTCTAGTAAAGCAAAAAAACCTTATCTTTGCCCAAAAGCGAGCGATATGCTACGGATCGAAAAATCGTTTAACGATTGTACGCTGACGGAGATGGACAAGCTGTTCGGGCTTCGCTGGGTTCGACCGCTACCGGCGCTGAACGAATGGCTGGACGCCGCCGCCGCTGTTGTCCTCACCGACTATGAAACCACTGCCTGCTCTAACCTTCGGAACCTGCTGGATCTGAACGCGCTCTATTGGTTGGAACAGGATTTGAGCCTCCATTTCATCGGCCCGATGTTTAGCCTGGCCAATTTCACGGAACCTTACCGGTACAATCTTTTTGCACAGCGATTTATTCAGGCTGAACTTGTTTCCCTGAAAGGCGATACCGTTTTGCTAATGGGCAGACCCGATGAAATCCTCGCTTCCGGTTACGGCGAACCCGAAACGCCTTACTTTGCCTTCAACGAATACAAAAAAGAGGTCGCTTTTAAGGGCGACCCGGCAGGACAGGCGCTGTCGGCGATGCTCGCAGGACGTCAGTTGAACGCGATTCCGCAACCTATTTACGGCTGTTACGTGCTGGGGCGCGACTGGTACTTTATGGCTTTGCATGACAAGTCCTATGGAATCAGCCGCGGCTACGACGGGACGACCGGCGACGTGTTAGAAATTTTTCGTATCCTGCGGGCATTGAAAGATATTGTGCGGGAACGAACCGCGCCGAATATGGTCCCGCACTCGTAGGGACGGGTCGCGACCCGTCCCTACGAGTGCGGGACCATATTCGGCGCGGTTCGTTCCCGCACAATATCTT
>JBBRMZ010000174.1:0-9853 GCA_038230555.1 Chitinophagales bacterium | reverse complement strand
GCGTGACTCGAACCCTGGCGATAACCCTGTTCTAATTCCGCAAGCGCGGCGTCGCTAAAAGTAACGAATAACTTCCTTCCCATAAATACTGAATTTACGCGAAGATAAATATTATTAATTTATTCTGTACCTTTACTTAGTTATAATTTAATTAAAATTATTTCGTCGCGATAGATTACTGAATGCAAGCAATAAATTAAATAGTCGAACAGAATATAGAAATGGGACGCTCAATACATCAATTTTTCCGCCGTTTGCCGCTTAACAGTTTCGTACAGCGGGAACTGTCCCATATACTCCCGTACCTCCCCGCGCACTTTAGCAATCACAGCCGCGTTATCGACATTTAGAATTACCTCGTCCACCCAGTCGGCAACTTTTTGGCAATCGGTTTCTTTGAAACCGCGGGTGGTGACGGCGGGCGTGCCGATCCGGATACCGGAAGTTACGGTCGGATTTTGCCGGTCGAAAGGAACCATGTTTTTATTGACGGTAATATCCGCCAGCACGAGCGACTGTTCCGCTTGTTTGCCGGTGACGCCTTTACTTGATAAGTCGATCAGCATCAAATGATTGTCCGTGCCGCCGGAAACGATCTTGTATCCTTTTTCGACAAACGCTTTCGCCATAGCGGCGGCATTAGCGACGACCTGACATCCGTAGGTTTTAAATTCTGGTTGCAGACATTCGTGAAAAGCAATGGCTTTGGCTGCGATGACGTGTTCCAGGGGGCCGCCCTGCATTCCGGGGAAAACGGCGCTGTCCATGACGGTCGACATTTTTACCGGCGAGCCGTTCTTCAGCGTTTTACCCCACGGGTTGTCGAAGTTTTTACCGATCATGATGATCCCGCCGCGCGGGCCGCGCAACGTTTTATGGGTCGTGGAGGTGACGATATGACAATGCTCCATTGGGTTGTTTAGTAAACCAGCGGCGATGAGACCGGCGGGATGCGCAATATCGGCCAGCAATAAAGCCCCCACCTTGTCGGCGATCTGGCGAAAGCGGGCATAATCCCAGTCGCGGGAATAAGCGGACGCGCCGCAAATGATGAGTTTAGGCTTTTCCGCTTTAGCAAGGGCTTCCACCTTATCCATATCTATCCGGCCTGTTTCCTGTTCGACGCCGTAAAAAACGGGGCGATATACTTTTCCGGAAAAATTAGCGGGGTGGCCGTGCGAAAGGTGGCCGCCGTGCGCGAGGCTGAAACCCAGCGTCGTATCGCCTGGCTGTAGCAGGCCGAGGAAAACGGCAGCATTGGCCTGCGCTCCCGAATGGGGCTGCACGTTGACATATTGCGCGTTAAATAATTCTTTTAACCGGTCAATGGCGAGTTGTTCGACTTGGTCGACGACTTCGCAGCCGCCATAATAGCGTTTGCCTGGATACCCTTCAGCGTATTTGTTGGTGAGGCAGCTGCCCATAGCGTCGATTACCGCCTGGCTCGTAAAATTTTCTGAAGCGATCAGTTCGATTCCATGCCGCTGGCGTTCCAGCTCCAGTTGAATTAATTGGGGGATCAGGGTATCTGCAATCATAAAAGGGGAAGGCTATGTGAATAAAGAATGAAGGGACAAATTTAAAAGAATTTACCCAATTAGCCGCAAAAAAAGATTGCGCTATGAAAGATAAGGAGTGTCGACCTTAATTCATAGAAAAACTCGGCAACTGTGCAGAGGCGTTGTTATAAAAAGTAAGGAGGTATATCTGGTAGGGCATATAAATGGTCAGCGGCAACTGCTCGACCAACTGGATCACTTCAGATTCGGAATCGGCATTAAAAATCGCCCATAACCGGGCGCTTTCCAGAGAGACCGAATAATTGGTCAGTTTATTTTCTGAAAAAAAACGGTTTACAGTAGCACGCTGGTACGGGATCAGTTTGGTGAACCGTTCCGTGATCACTTTGGGCATTGTAAAATCCACCATGAACTGGCTTTTCTCTTCCGGCATTGAACGCGATAAAATCGTGAATAATATAAAGTCTCTGTATTTTGAACTCGTTTTAATAACAAGCGGAAAAGCATAAAGATTTTTATTCAGAAGGATTTTAACAAAAAAAAGTCTCTGCTTATCCTTCGATAAGCAGAGACCATGTATATGAAAAAGAAAAAATTAGAAATTCAATCCCAATGATTTCAGGGTTTCCATATTGACCTGTCCGATAGGAAGGCCTTTATCTTTCTGGTATTTAACCATAGCGCCTTTAGTCAGAACGCCCATGACGTTGTCGATCGGACCTGGATCGTAGCCTCTTGATTTCAGCGCTTCCTGGATCTGGCGAACCGTAGCTGCCGTCATTTTTGTATCGCACAGCACCTCTCTCCATTCGGAAAAACCGCCTTGTTTAACCAATTTCCTCCGGGTGACGGTCGTGTATTCTGCCGGCACTTCGATTTCTTTAGTCATTGTCGGCGCTTTGATGGCTCTTTTGGTCATCGTAGAATAAACAGCAGGGATGGTTTGTTCAGTAAAAGAAGCCGGCGTTTTGATCTGCTGTTTCGTGATAGTAGCGTACTGAGCCGGAACCAATATTTCGCGCGTTGAAGCAGGCGTTCTGATCTGCTGTTTCATCACGGGCGCATATTCGGCAGGAATAATTTCCTCGCGGGTAGTCGCCGGGCTTTTAATCACTTGTTTAGTGACAGTTTTGTATTCGGCCGGAATGAGTTCTTCGCGAACGGAAGCAGGGGTTTTCACTACTTGCTTGGTGATCGTTTTATACTCTGCAGGGATGACCATTTCTTTAACCGTAGCGGGCATCTTTACTTTTTGAACGGTACGGGTAGCAAATTTAGCCGGAACCGGAGTTTTTACCGTACATCCGCTGTTTGCTACGCCGCTGTTATCGCAACCTTTGTTGACCTGTTTAGTCAGCGTTTTATATTCTGCCGGCACTTCTACCAGACACCAGACCAGGCAATCTGCCGGGTTTGCGGAAAGGCAGTTTTTATCGGCTGTCTTTTTTACCCATTTTGTCGAAGCCGGATTAATCAGCACTTTCTCCATCACGCTTTCGAAACGAGGCTGCAAAACAGTTACTCTTTCAGTAGCCGGTTCAGATTCGTATTGTTCGGAAACAGTTTCATAAGCGGCTGGAACTTCCAGCATACGCTTGCTTTCCGGTTTAACCACGACTTGTTCGCTGACCGTCTCAAAAGTTGCAGGAATCGGAATCATCCGTTTACTTTCCGGTTTGATCTGCATTTGCTCTGTTACGGTTTCATAAATTGCAGGAACCGGGATCAGCCTTTTGCTTTCCGCTTTGATCATTACTTTCTCGCTCACCATCTCGAAAGTGGCCGGAACGTTCACCATAGTTTTTGTTTCCGGTTTAATCATAACCTGTTCGTTGACCGTCATGTAGGTAGCAGGAACGGCAGTTACTTTTTTAGATTCCGCTTTCTGAAGTACCTGCTCGGTGGCTGTGCTATAAGAGGCAGGAACTGTTTGTACTTTAATAGAAGGTCCTTTCGTTTGTATCTGTTCGGTCGTAGTTTCGAACTGATCGCTGATCATACATTTCGCGTAACATTTGCCGGGCTGGGCATTTGGCGGCGTGTCGCCAGGTGATTGGGCGGTAGCTACGGCGGCAAAAAAACAAATAAAAGCAATCGGAAGAAGTAGGTTATTTCTTCTCATAACTCAGAGTTTAAATAAGGAAATGATTTAATTAGAAATTTAAATGAATAGACGTCAAAGATGTAGTTATCATACAAAGGTAGAAAAAGATTTTGGATGGCATAAATAATGCTTGGTAATTATTTTTGAATGTAATTCGTAATCCATACTGTCCGTAATGGAACGAACTTCCTCATTTTTAAACAATATTTTGATTAAATCCTTATGGCGGTTATAGGTTTGATTGCTTTCTTTACCCTGAAAAACAAGGTAGTCTATATTGGCGTCAGGCGGTATGAAGGCTTGAAATTTTTCTCTTTCTTCCGCCAGCGTATTTTTATCAAAGGGTTCGTTTTGTAAATTAATTTTTAATAATTTCCTGTTTAGAATGCCGCCGGAAAGATAAGCGAGGACAAAATCGCTTGATCCGCTCCATATTTTAAGCGCCGAAAAAATATCAACATCGTCTAACCGGACAAATTGGTTCAATAACTCATTAATATCTTTGTTTTTTGGTTTTGACGGCGGAAGTTCTAAAAA
Organism: Chitinophagales bacterium; assembly: GCA_038230555.1. GTDB lineage: Bacteria > Bacteroidota > Bacteroidia > Chitinophagales > Saprospiraceae > JAAFJT01. The sequence continues at coordinate 5,692 of JBBRMZ010000174.1, read as the reverse complement.
GTAACGCAGCGAATCGGACTCAGAGATTTTTTTTCCTTCCATCGTCAATTCTTTTGCGCGGCGGATAGCGCGGATGAGCATTTGTTCGGCAGCTAATACTGTTTTATGAAGGTAAACCTGCCAGTACATCAGCCGGCGCGCGATCAGGAATTTTTCAATCGAATAAATTCCTTTTTCTTCCACCAGAAGTTCATTGTCCCGCACGGTCAGCATTTTAATAATGCGGTCGTACCCGATGACGCCTTCCGAAACGCCGGTAAAAAAAGAATCGCGGTTCAGATAGTCCAGCCGGTCCATATCCAACTGGCCGCTGACCACCTGGTGTAAATATTTCTTTTCGTACTGATCTTTAAATATTTGGATCGCTAAAGAAAGCTGACCTCCAAATTGCCTGTTGAGCTCTTCCATCAGCATGAGTGAAAGTTCTTCATGATGGACGTCTAAAAGGCTGTGTTCCAGCGTATGCGAAAACGGACCGTGTCCAATATCGTGCAACAGGATGGCGATGGAGACGGCATCCGATTCTTCGTCGCTGATTTCTATCCCCTTTTGTTTCAATACCGTTATGGCGGAACACATTAGATGTAGCGCCCCAAGCGCGTGATGAAATCGCGTATGTAAAGCGCCGGGATAGACGTAATGGGAAAGACCCAACTGGGAAATGCGCCGAAGGCGCTGGAAGTAGGGATGTTCGATCAGGTCCAACAGGATTCCGTGCTGAACGCTGATGAAACCATATACCGGGTCGTTAAATATCTTGAGTTTGTTTTTCATGGTCGTCCACCCTGCCGCAAAATTAATCATAGAATTGAAAGAATCAGACAAAGAACCGCTCAAAGCGCATATTTTTTTATCTTCACCGGTCAGAATCGGCTAATCTTTCCCAAATTCGGTCAAAAGGTCTGCAAATCATCTTTTATGAAAATTCATGCTTCCTTTATCGCTTTTTGGATCTGCGCTGCCGCTTTGTTGGTCCTATCCGTTTTTTATTACCCGAAATGGAAAATGCCCGCAACAGAAGCCGCTATTAGTTGGGACGTTTCCGGCTACTATTATTACCTGCCCGCTTTTTTTATTTATAAGGACGCTCAAAAATTAGCTTTCAAGGATTCGATAGAAAAGAAGTACGCGCCCGCAGGTAGTTTCTATCAGGCATTTTTATATAAAAACGGGAATTACGTCATGAAATATCCCTGCGGACAGGCGTTGATGTACGCGCCATTTTTCTTCGCCGCTCACATATTTGCAAAACTCTTGGGATATCCGCCGGACGGGTTTTCCGCGCCGTACCAGTTTACCGTATTTTTTGGCGGCGTTTTGGTCGCCATGTTGGGGTTATGGACGCTCAGGAAAAATTTGCTATTTTATTTCAACGACACGACCGTTGCCGTCGTTCTTCTCCTGCTTGTTTTCGCCACGAATTATTTAAATTATGCGTCCATAGACAACGCGATGACGCATAATTACCTATTTACCTTGTTTTCATTTTTGGTTGCGCTTACTATCCGGTTCTATAAATTAACCTATCCTGAAGGTTGGGACCTGTTAAAACAAGCTGATTTTCCCCTTGCCGCTCCTTCCTATTGGTTATCGGCAGGAATTGGTTTTCTTATTGGTCTGGCGGCTTTGACCCGTCCGTCGGAAGCGATTGTCGGTTTAATTCCTTTATTATGGGGAGTCAGTAATTTCGCAAGGCTCAAAGAAAGGATAGGCTTTATAGGCCGCCATTCTAAAATTTACCTCGTGGCGGCCGTTTGTTGCTTTTCGGTCGCAAGTCTTCAATTTTTTTACTGGAAATACGCAGGCGGCCATTGGTTAATCTACAGTTATCAGGATCAGACCTTTAGCTGGCTGCGGCCCCATATATTAGACGGAATGTTCAGTTTCCGGGCCGGCTGGCTGATCTATACGCCCATGGCGTTGAGCGCGCTTGCGGGTTTTATTTTCTTATACTGGCAATACCGATTTATTTTTATACCCATTTTTATATATTTTCTATTACAGGTTTATATTACCTGGGCCTGGGATATTTGGTGGTACGGCGGAAGTCTCGGACAACGCGCGATGGTGCAAAGTTATGCCTTACTGGCTTTTCCAATGGCCGCATTCGTAGAGAAGATCAATATGAAACAGGTTTGGATAACGGCTTTCGCCATATTTGCCATTTTTTGCATCTATTATAATCTCTGGATGACCCACCAGGCCCATCGCGGCGGCCTGTTCCGGGCGGGCGATATGACGAAGGCCTATTTGTTTGAAATATGGGGTAAAGGCGAGTCACAAGTTCCTTTGGAAGCGCAAAAATTGTTGGACACCAACGAATCCTACGACGCCGAGCCGCAAAATCCGGTCGTTATTTACGCCAATGACTTTGAAAAGGATACCGTCGCTACGACGTCTGTAAACCCAATTGCGGGATCAAAATCTTTAATATTAGACAAAGAAACCCAATGGTCGCCCGCTTACCAAAAGCCTTTGCCAACAGAAGGCTATAAATGGATTCGCGCGAGCGCTACTTTCAGACGCCCGGATAAAGAATGGGACGTCTGGAAAATGGCGCAGATGATCGTGCGTATCCAGGAAAAGGAAAACATAGTGAAAGAAAAAGCAATCAGGGTTGACCGGTTGCTTCAACCGGGCGAAACAAAGAAGATTTGGATCGACATGAAAATCCCCCGGAAAGGAAAACCTTATGATAAAGTTTCCGTTCTGTTTTGGAACGCCGGGAGCGAAAAAGAAATCAGGATCGACGACTTGTCCGTTTCGCTTTTCAAATGACCTACAAAGGCCGGACGCATAAAATAACGCGGAAATAATGTAGTAAAATTTTTATTATTCCCTGTAATTTTTTCACTTTTGCCAGATTAAGTAGCCGTTAGCTATTTCATTATTTACCGTATCAATTTCAACTATGGCATTCGATATCAATATGATCGAGACTTTTTATAAGTCTTACGCGGAAAAGGTCGGCGCCGCCCGTCAAAAACTCGGCCATCCGATGTCGCTGACGGAAAAAATCCTGTACGCGCATCTTCATAATGATTCTCCCCTCGGCGCTTATCAAAGAGGCGGCGACTATGTTTTCTTCGCGCCAGACCGGGTTGCCATGCAGGACGCGACCGCTCAAATGGCGCTGTTGCAATTTATGACCTGCGGACGCTCAAAAACGGCCGTTCCTTCCACCACGCATTGCGACCACCTCATCCAGGCGCGCGACGGAGCGCAAAAAGATCTGGCGCGGGCCATGAACGAAAGTTCGGAAGTATTCGACTTCCTGCGCGACGTATCCAATAAATACGGCATTGGATTTTGGAGGCCTGGCGCGGGTATTATCCACCAGGTCATTTTAGAAAATTACGCTTTCCCGGGCGGCATGATGATTGGCACAGATTCGCATACCGTTAACGCCGGCGGTTTGGGCATGGTGGCTATTGGCGTCGGCGGAGCCGACGCGGTGGACGTCATGTCCGGCATGGCCTGGGAACTAAAAATGCCGAAGTTGATCGGCGTCAAACTAACCGGAAAAATGAGCGGTTGGACCTCCGCCAAAGACGTCATACTAAAAGTAGCCGGTATTCTGACCGTCAAAGGCGGAACGGGTTATATTGTCGAATATTTTGGCGAAGGGGCTCAAACTATTTCCTGTACAGGAAAAGGAACGATCTGTAATATGGGCGCCGAGATCGGCGCTACTACCTCGCTGTTTGGCTACGACGAATCCATGGCGCGTTATTTAAACGCGACAGGACGGGAACAGATTTCTCAAATGGCCAACCAGGTTAAAAGCGAGTTAACCGGCGATCCGGAAGTGTACCAGGACCCGGAAAAATACTTCGACCAAGTAGTTGAAATTGACCTCTCCACCCTGGAACCGCATATCAACGGACCGTTCACGCCCGACCTCGCCTGGCCGATCTCCAAGTTCGCCACGGCGGTCAAAGAAAATAATTATCCGCAGAACTTATCCGTCGGTCTGGTGGGTTCCTGCACCAATTCTTCGTATGAAGATTTGGACCGGGCGGCTTCCGTCGCGCGTCAGGCGGTCGCTAAAGGGCTGAAAGTAAAATCGGAATTTACCATTAATCCGGGTTCTGAACAGATCCGTTTTACCGTCGCCCGCGACGGACAACTCGAGGCTTTCAGCGACATCGGCGGCAAGGTTTTTGCCAACGCCTGCGGCCCCTGCATTGGCCAATGGGCGCGTCACGACGTCGACGGCAAAGAGAAAAACTCGATCATCACTTCCTATAACCGGAATTTTTCTAAAAGGAACGACGGCAATCCGAACACGCATTCTTTTGTCGCTTCCCCGGAAATTGTAACGGCGATGGTCATTGGCGGCAATTTATTATTTAACCCGCTGACCGACACGCTGACCAATGATAAAGGCGAACAGGTCAAATTAGACCCGCCGGTCGGCGCCGAACTTCCCGCTAAAGGCTTCGACGTGGAGGACGCCGGCTATATCGCTCCTGCTATTAACAGCGACGCCATCCAAATCCATGTAAATCCGGCTTCCAAAAGAATTCAACTGCTCGAACCTTTTAAACCGACCACGCAGGCCGAGGTGACGGATATGTTTTTGCTGATCAAAGTAAAAGGGAAATGTACGACCGACCATATTTCCATGGCAGGCCCCTGGCTGGAATTTCGCGGCCATCTGGAAAACATTTCCAACAACTGCCTGATTGGCGCCGTTAATTATTTCAACGACCAGACCAATTCGGTTCTCAATATCGAACAGGGAAATTATATGGCGGTACCGGATTCGGCACGGTCTTATCAACGGCACGGCTTAAATACCATCGTTTTTGGCGAAGAAAATTACGGCGAGGGCAGCAGCCGCGAACATGCCGCAATGGAACCCCGCTATTTGGGCGTTCGCGCGGTGGTCGTTAAATCTTTTGCGCGGATCCATGAAACCAACCTGAAGAAACAGGGAATGCTGGCGTTGACCTTTGCTTATACCGCGGATTATGACAAAATTCGCCAAGACGACCGGATTACAATTGAATATCTAACCAGTTTTGCTCCCGGCAAAAACCTGACCATTTCGTTGAAACACGCAGACGGAACAACTGCAACTTTTGAGGTCAAACATTCATACAATCGTCAGCAGATCGAATGGTTCAAAGCGGGCAGCGCGTTAAATAAGATCCGGAAAGAATTTGCCGCTAAGCAGGCTTAAAGTTTTTGAATCTTTTATATGAATTATTAAAAATCCCGAATTTTCTAAATTAGAAAATTCGGGATTTTTATGCGCTTCAGTTTCATATTCTTATACATAATGCCGACCTTGGAAGGGTCGAACGTAAATAGTTCGTCCGCATTAGTTTTCCGCCTACCCCGGCGGGATATAATAGAGTTTATGACAGTTTAGAGTTTAGCATTGAAAATCAACTAATTGCGCTAGCGGATTTTGTACTTGTATTTCAATTGACATAAGCTCTAATATGAATAGCTTTAAAAAATTAAACAACGACCTGTTTTATCGGTTTAATAATGGCGGTCATACAACCAGACCATTGGCCGCCTATATTTAAATACAAAGCTTTTTATAATGCATATTCAAACTGAAAATAATATAGCCGGAGTCCTATCCATCGCGCAAACCGACCGGTTTTTGTTGGACGCTTATTCTTCCACTATTACTAATGTTGTAAAAGGGGCTTCTTCGGGAGTCGTACACATT
>JBBRMZ010000173.1:0-9891 GCA_038230555.1 Chitinophagales bacterium | reverse complement strand
GGTCGGGCTTTTTATTTTCGAGCATTTTGAGCAACTCGTCACCGGCGTAAGCGACGCCGAGTATATTGAATTGAAATTCCGGGGCGTGTTGCAGCAACATCCGCAGACTTTCTACAAAAAGCTGGTGGTCGTCTGCGATAATTAGATCTACTTTCATTGCGTAATTTTTTTCGGTCATGGGAATTTTTTAAATCGTTTCGCTAAATGTAAATGGGTTATATGAATGAAATATACGGAATGTATAAAATTTTGTGACGTCGTTTTGGAGGTAGAAGTATTTTTTTCATGGTTTCGGGTCGAAATAATAAGTTGCGACGGTTTCCGACCTCCCAAGGTTATTCGCAATTAATATACGGACTTCATTTGGACCCGTCTTTAAATTAAAATTAAACAATATCATATCGTCTTTAAAATCAAAATTCTTTTGTAAAATGCCTTGAACGTACAATTGGACGTCTTCCCTGTACCGCGCTCCCGCTACCTGAGCGCGGATCGTTATGTTGTTCTGTAATACATAAATAGCGCCATTCTTAGGGCTGAGAATTTTTGCGACCGGCGTCGTCAACGTCTGATTTCCGGCAGGCGGGGCCGCCGCCGGAGCAGGCGTTACAGCGGAATACGACCGGGGATAAGAATTTTGATAGGTGTTGGCGTTATAACCTGGCGCGGGGTTTTGGTAATTGGACCGGTTTGGCGTATTAGTTGGAATTGGGTTAGTCCGGTTGTTGGGGTAAACGTTCGGGTTATTGTTTGGATAATTATTGTTGGAGTTATAGGGCGCGTTTCCCTGGTTGGTCGCTACGGTCACTCGTTTATTATCAAAACCGGCTGGATTAGACGCCGAAACGACTACTTCATTCAATCCGGGCGCCCAGGTAACGGAGGCGTTCAGCGTTCCGTTGGCATAAATGAACCGGACGGGGCGATTATTGAGCGTGACGGTAATATCGCCGCCGCTGCGGACATTCGTTACCGCCGCCGTGATGGAACCGGCTCCGCCGTAGACCACTGCTGGATCGCCCTGTGGGGAAATGATCTGTACAAAAGGGCGATTGACAAAGGAAGGGCGGGGCCCAAAAATAGCGTGGACCCCCAGGCTCGTATACCGGTGTACGTCTTCGTGGTTGGTCATGACGTTAAAATTGTTCCATTGCTGCCCGTCCAGCAGGTTGGAGCGCGAAAAGGTCTCTTTATGCGACAGGCTGACGTAAAAACCCCGCGAAAGCATATAGCCAATTTCAAGCCCGGCGTTGGGCATAAAACCTATTTTACCAAATCTCGAAAACCCGTCGGCAAAACTCTCGTACGTTCCGTCAAGATCGGTGAGCAGGTTGGCTTTGACCTGGCTGTCGCCGGATGTCCGGTCGATCCCTCTATAAAGCGAGGAATAAAGCGCTCCGTTGAAATCCCTTTGATTGATATGCACCTGGTACCAATCCAAACCAATCCCTGCAAATAACTGAAAAACGATACCGGTTTCTTCGCGCATATCGTTGAACGTAAAGACGCCTTCCACGCCCAACTCCGCCATTTCGGTTTTGTAGTTGGCGTAATACAAAGAATCTTTGCGATAGTCCAGGCCATTGTTGTTCGTCCCGTTGATGGCGGAATTATTTTTTATTCCGTAAGAGGGTCTTGTGTCCAAACCCTGCGCGTAACTATACATAGCTCTGCCGCGGACGTCGAACGCAACCCAGCCTCTGGGGCTGTAGATCAGGTTTTTGGCCATCGTCGCTCCAAAACCGTAAGAATTATAGCGGGGCGTTACGTCGGCGTCTAAGTAAGAAAGGCCGGAATTCAGGCCAAAAGTCGTATAGCCCTGCTGCTGGCTATAATTGGTATTGCGGTAGACTGGCAAATAATTTTGAGCAAAAACGCCCTCAGCAATGAAAAGCGCCGGAAATATTAGGGTTCCGAATCTGTATAAGAAAGCCGATAACCTGTCTGCTTTCATAATATTGTAAGATTAATCTGTAAGCGGCTTATAATTTTAGTTATGATTATAGCATAAACCGCTGCAAATTATCCTTTTTTTCCGAACTTTCCGCGTCCCGACGACGCCATTTTTAACATTTTTGAGGTATTGATCAAAAATACATTCATTATAAATGTTAAATCGTCTTTTGTAAGTCCGCTTAGGAGCTCAAATCAATAAACGGCTGAACATTTATTCTAACGTCTGAACCGGACGGCTGACGGCTGACGGCTGACGGCTGACGGCTGACGGCTGACGGCTGACGGCTGACGGCTGATAGCTGACGGCTGACGGCTGACGGCTGACGGCTGACGGCTGATAGCTGACGGCTGATAGCTGACGGCTGATAGCTGACGGCTGATAGCTGACGGCTGATAGCTGACGGCTGATAGCTAACCGCTTTCTTACAATACCATTTTTCCAAACTCCCGCGCCCTTCTTTCTATTTGCTCCTCCGCCAGATTCTTTAATCCTTCGACGCCAAACCGTTCCACGCAAAAGGACGCCATCGCGGAACCGTAGACCATCGCTTTTTTCAGGTTGGGAAAACTTACATCATCTGTTTTTGCAATATAACCCATAAATCCGCCTGCGAACGTGTCTCCCGCTCCGGTGGGGTCGAAAACTTTTTCCAGCAACAGGGCGGGACATAAGAACACATTGGAGTCATGAAATAATAGCGCGCCATGTTCGCCTTTTTTAATGATCAGGTATTGCGGCCCCATTTTCAGGATCGTTTTGGCCGCTTTGGCCAGCGCGTATTCGCCCGAGAGTTGCCGCGCCTCTTCGTCGTTGACGATCAGTACGTCGATCTCCGCAATGACTTTTTTCAAAGCTTCAAGCGCAATATCCATCCAGAAATTCATGGTATCAAGGGCGATCAGTTTGGGACGGGTTTTCATTTGCCGTAAAACCTGCATTTGAACGTCCGGTTGCAGGTTCCCCAGCATCAGGTATTCCGAACTTTGATAGCTATCGGGAACGCGGGGTTGAAAATGTTCTAGCACGCCCAGTTGCGTATCCAGCGTGTCGCGTTTATTCATGTTGTCATGGTAGCGGCCCGCCCAAAAAAAGGATTTTTCGCCCGGCTTAACCTGTAGTCCGTTCAGGCTGACGCCGCGAGACCTCAAATAATCCAGTTCCTCTACGGGAAAATCGTCGCCGACCGCGGCGACCACGTTGACCGGCGCGGTAAAATAAGAAGCCGCCAGGCTAATGTACGTACAGGCTCCGCCAACCACGCGGTCGACCTTGCCAAACGGGGTTTCAATGGAATCAAAGGCAACGGTGCCAACGGTTAACAGACTCATCAGGAAATTTTTAGAAAATATGGCTAAATAAAGGGACAAAGATTGTATAATCTCAAAATATTTAATAACTTTGCGTCGCTTTTTAAGAAAAGCATTTTAGCATACGAATTGCCTCTTTAGCTCAGTTGGTTAGAGCGTCGGACTGTTAATCCGTAGGTCCAAGGTTCGAGTCCTTGAAGGGGCGCAAACAGACGTACAAACAGATCAAGCCTTGCAGCGCTGCAGGGCTTTTCTGTTTTTTCCTCCTAATTAACTGCACATGAAAAATACACGCTTCCTCGTTTCCCTCTTATTATTGGCCTTTGCAACCTTCGCCTGCAAAAACGACGCCGCTGCCGGCAAAGATGCTACTACCGCTACAGACGGCGCTTCGGGTTCGACCGCTTCGCCAAACGGGATTCCGGCGCCGGCGCTATCGGGAACCGCTAAAGGGGAACAATATGCGGTAGAAATGTGCGGTTGTCTGCAGCCGGTGCTGAACATCACGAAAAAAGCGCAGGCGTTGATCGCAGCCGGGAATAAAGCCGAAGCCGACAAACTCCGCCCGGAAATGGAAGCCGTTAAGGCAAGCACAGGAAAATGCGGTCAGGCAGTTGAAGCCAAATACGGTAAACTGACGACTGCGGAAGGTAAAGCGTCGATGGCCGCCCTCCAAAGGAGCTGTCCCGACGTGTCCAATTTCTTGCGCGCCATGATGCAAATGCAGCGGCAAAACCAGCCGGTCCATTAATCCGCCCAAACCCTTCTGAAAAGATGGCAAAAAATATTTTATCCATCGTCGCGCTGGTTGTTGTTTTTTTGGCCGGTATCTGGCTGGCCCGCTGGTTCTATTCCCCCCATACCGAAAAAAAAGAAGACGCGACCGTTCTCCTGCAACGGATCGAAAACGTATCCAAACTTGTGACCGTCGAAGGTTATTTTGCAGAAGTCTATGATTATAAAGATTACAAATGGTACGACCTGAGCTTTTTTAGCAAAAAAGCGCTCATCCGCGTCAAAGCCAAAGTGTCCGCCGGCTACGACATGACCAAAATGAAGATCGATATGGACCCCTCGTCCCAAACCGTCCGCATTTCCAATCTTCCGCAGCCCGCCATTCTCTCCATCGATGACACGCTTGATTATTACGACGTAAACCAGGGCGTTTTTAACTCCTTCACCGCCGAAGATTATACCAAACTCAACCAGAACGCGAAAGAATACGTCCGCCAGCAAGCCGAAAAAAGCGGCCTGCTCCAATCCGCCGCCGACCAAGGCAACAAAATGCTCGACGTCATTAAAGTGATGGCTGAAAGTATGGGGTGGAAGGTAATTATGGAAACTGCGCCTACCGCTCAGGGATGAACGGGCGCGTCAAATTCCCTAACCGAAAATTAGCCGTACATAAGCCATACATAAGCCGTACGTAAGCCGTATCTGATTCATATATGAGTCATATATAACCGCTCCCTCAGATTGTGCTCAATCTGAGGAAAGATCGAACTAAAAGGTAACCCAGAAACGCTGTATCCATAATGGTTTATAGTTAAATATCCGCAAAAGGTAGCCCGTTATTTAACCGCTATTGCTACTTTTAACCCATTATTCGTATTAACAACCGAATCAAAGGCAAAACCACCCCTGCTCGGTCTTTGTCAAAATCTTGAATTTCCAAGCCCGCCGTTTCCCGCGCCCCTTCCCGCGCTAGTTGCAGCATCTTTTTCCGCTCCGGCGCCGAAAAGTTGGAAAACGTGCGGCGTAATAGAGGCGCCATAGCCATAAACCGCTCCATATTGATTTCGCCTATCCACTCATTGAGGATATTCCACAATTGCGGATGGTGGATCAACAATAGCCCGCTGCCTTCTAGGAATCCTTCCAGCCATTGCGCGCTGCGGTTCGGGTCGTTGCCGGTCGAAAGCGCATAACGCATCCGGACGCCCGTATCCGCCGTTGTGAACAACCGCCGGTCGAGCGCTATGCGGCAACATTTGCCGACAGGCGTCCCGTGCGCGCCCTGTAGACCGGCGATTCGGACGAGCGTTTCGGTCCATTGGCGCGTGGCGTCCGGACGATTAAAAAGTTGGAGCGTCTGGTTGATGTTGGTCAGCGCTTTGGAAACTTCCGCCGCCGCGTCGTCGTCGATCTCCAAACAGGCGGAAGGAGCGCCAATGCAAATGCGTGGGATGATCTGTAAGATCGCGCTTTCCACCGCCGCCGAGTCGGTGCGCCGCACGTCCCCGTAGCGCAGGACGCCGATTAGTTCAGGCAGCGCCTCCATCAGCGACAGGACGTCGCTTGTGGCGGCAGAAACTTCCTGGAGGCGACGGACGATCAGCGAAACGGTGTCGTCGAGGCCGGCGTCCAGAGCCTGTTTCAGGAGGGCGGCCAAAGCGGCGAGTTCTTTGGCATCCGTCGCTTTTTTACGCGTATAACGAACGGCGGCGTCGTAGACCGTCGCCCCCCAGCCCCCGGCTTCGATAACGCGGATGGCGTAGTCGGGCCGCCAGTGCAGTTTCCATTTTTCGCTGAAACTGCCCAGTTTATATTGCGAACCCTTCATCGGTTTCCCCCACGGAATATTCATTAGCGCCAACCGGTGGAGCAGCTTGCTGGCCGCGAGAGCGCTTTCTTTGCGCAGGTCGAGTTCTTTTTCGGACGCCTCCGAGGAGGCGTATTCTTTGCTCAGACGGGAAGTTTTGATAGTCGCCTCCATATCGCGCTGCAAGGGAACCTGCGGAATCTCCGGCGGAACTTTTCCGACCGAATCGCCGACGATCAGCCGTTCTTTGACGAACCGCATGGGCGCCGCCTCGCCGTTGCAAAGGACGGATTGCGCGGCTTCAAACATTTCGTCCATCCCCGCTATATCCCGTCCGCGCAAAACAGCCAGCGTTTCCGCCAGCCGGACGGCGTCGATGCTTTGCGCCGAAGAAGCCGCGAGGTCTGATAGCCGCAGCAGCCGCGCCGCGCGGGTCATCCAGCCCGGCAAAGCGTCTTTTCTTTTCTGGAACAGCATTTCGTACCAGGCCGGCGAGACCACGCCCGCCCCGTAGCCGCCGCCCGAAGACAGCCGGTCGTAACTCCAGGGAACCCAGGTCGAAACGGTCGGTATTTTTTTGATCCCTTTAAAAAAAGCAAGGTCGCTGGAAGCTTTAAAATCTGCCAGACGCTGCAGGACGGGCGCGTGCCAGCCGCCGCAAACGACCCCAATATTGGTAAACATCTCGCGCTCCGCCGCGCGAATGACGTTACGCATCCAGGCTTCGCGGAGCAGCGTTTCTTTGGTTTCAGTTCGTTGGATCGAATCGCGCAGGGCGGCCATCATGTCCAGTATCTGGTCGAATACTTCAGCGCCATGCTCGGTTTGCTCAAAAGCGACTTCCCACCAGCGCTCGCTATCGTCGTACCCTGCCAGTTCGGCGATATAAGCCAGCGGATCGTTCTCATATTTGGGCCGCTGTTTTTTAAACCAGATTTTCTTCTCCGGTTGTTCCGGCCCTTCTTCGCCGTCCGGGAAGAAAGCAAACTCCAGTTCTTTGGGCAAATCTATGAACCGGACGGGTATTTTTCGCTCGACGGCATATTTCATCGCCTGCCATTCGGGAGAAAAATCGGCGAATGGATAATAGGTTCCCTGGCTGAAATTTTTTGGGTTATAAACCAGTAGGGCGACCGGCGGACGCATTTTCTCGTGCGCCGCATACCGGATCAAATCGTCCGCGTCGGGCGGACCTTCGATCAATACGAGATCGGGCTGTTGGGAGTCCAGCGCTTCGAGCAGCGCTTTGGACGAGCCGGGCCCGTGATGCCGGATACCGTACACTTTTATCATGGCGTAAAATTAAAGATTTGCAATGTAAAAAACCTATATTTACCCCATGAATGGTTCAGTTACTTCCGCGGTCTCCAACGGGATCGCGCGCGTCGCTTTTTCTTATCCGCCGCATAATTCCATGCCCGCGTCCCTGCTATCCGAACTAACCAAAGCGTTGCGCCAGGCGGGCGGAAACGCTGCCGTCCGGGTCATCGTTATGGCCAGCGAAGGCGAACGCACTTTTTGCGCGGGCGCCGACGTAGACGAATTGGCGGCGATCCGGGACGTGAATTCCGGCGAAGCGTTTTTCTCCGGCTTCGCTCACGTCCTCAACGCCATGCGTCAATGCCCGCAACTGATCGTAGGACGCATCCAGGGCAGGGCAATCGGCGGCGGGGTTGGTCTGGCCGCCGCGACCGATTACGCCGTCGCTACCCAGTACGCCAGCGTCAAACTGAGCGAACTCTCCATCGGGATCGGTCCGTTCGTCATCGCGCCCGTCGTAGAACGCAAGATGGGCCTGTCCGCTTTTTCAGAACTGGCTATCAATGCGACCGAATGGAGGACGGCGGCCTGGGCAAAATCAAAAGGTCTGTTCCACGAGGTGTTCGATACCGTCGAACAGACCGACGCGTATATAGCGAGCCTGGCGGAGCGCCTGGCGCAATCCAGCCCCGAAGCTATGCGCGCGCTAAAGAAAATGTTGTGGTCGGGAACGGATCATTGGGACGCGCTCCTCGGCGAACGCGCCCGGATCAGCGGACGCTTGGCAGCCACCGACTTTGCCCGCCGCGCGATAAGCGCTTTAAAACAAAAATAACGTGAATACGTCCGGCTATATTCATCTTTTCTCTTATCTTTGAAGCGCCTGAACAGGACGTCGGCGGGTTAATATCTTCGACGGGAAAACGATCGCCAACAACCATAAGCCAAACCATTACTACCATGAGAATCTACCTTCCTTTTATTCTGTCCCTGGCCGTTTGTTCGGCCGTAGCCGCGCAGGCGCCGCTCCCAATCGATAAGATCGTTCAATACGTTGGAGTGGAAATGCAGCGCCAGCATATCCCCAATCTTTCCCTCGGGATCACTTTCAATGACAGCATGCGCTATCAATGGGATTTTGGCGCCCCGTCCATAAAAGGGAATTACCAGATCGGGTCGCTCACCAAATCCTTTGTGGCCGTCGCCGTCTTGCAATTGGTGGAAAAGGGTAAGATCGTATTGGATACGCCCGTCCGCGCTTATTTGCCCTGGTTCGGGATGGCGGATAAAAAGGCGAGCGGCGAGATTACTGTCCGCCATCTCCTCAACCAGACGTCGGGACTATCCAAATCAGTCGGCTTCCTCGAACCGGACGCCGCAACGGACGAAGCCGCCGAAAAAATATTTGCAGATTATTTAAAAGACAAATCCCTGATTAGCGCCCCTGGCAAAATGTTCAATTACAGCAATATGAACTATAAATTGCTGGGCCGGATCGTCGCGCGCGCCGCCGGAACAACCTGCGGACAATATATACAGACCAATATTTTCTTCCCGTTGGAAATGGGAGGCTCGTATGCCGCTTATAATAAAGCGCACGATTTAACCCTGGTTCCCCCGCATCAATATTGGTTCGGTTTTGCGCGCGCCGTCGCGCCGCCGGTTTACAACGACTACTCTATGCCCGGCTACGAAATTATCAGCAACGCCGAGGATATGTGCCGCTATTTGCAAACCATGCTGCGGGACGGAAAATTATTGAGCGGAGACAGCTTACTAAGCGCCGAACACATCAGCCTGCTGTTGACCCCGCCGTTTTTGCAAAGCGATTACGGCATGGGCTGGTTCGTCCGGCCCGATACGCCCTTCACGCCCAACCACAGCGGACTGAATAAATCATATAGTTCGTCGATGACTTTCCGCCCAGCCCGGCAAATGGGCGTGATCGTTCTGACCAACATCAACAACCTCGACGATGCGGCGGACGCCATTAGCCGCGGCGTTTTGCAGATCATCGACGGCAAGACGCCCGCGCCCTCTTCCTTATTTAATATGTACCTGCGTTATTTCCTGCTGTTTGCGCTACTGATCGTTTTCGCCCTGCTCGTTAAGGCGCTGATCGATTGGAGCGAACACCGCTTCCGGCTGAAATTTACGATGGCGCCGATGGTTTGGTTGTGGCTGGCGTTGAGCGCCGGGTACTGGCTGGCCGCTTTATACTATATCCCGCAATATGAAGAAATTTCCCTGGGCAGCATGTGGGGTTTCCAGCCAGACTTGGCTTTCGCTTTGTGCACATTGTCGGGCATGGGCGTCCTCGGCGCTCTGACCCGCGCTTTTGTCCGTTGGAACAGACGACATACAGCGTCGTTAGCCGCTGAAGATACGGACGCTTAGCGCTTTCCTTTTTCAAAAATAACTTCCCCGTCCATGATCGTTTTGACGACCTGGACGTCTTTTATTTTGACCGGATCAATTTCAAAAATATTGTCGCTTAGTACGACCAAATCGGCCAGCTTGCCGACTTCAACGCTCCCCTTTATTTTTTCCTCGAAAGCAGCGTATGCGTTGTTGATTGTGTACGCTTTAACCGCTTCCGCAACGGTCACTTTTTGCTCGGGTAGCCAGCCCCCCGGATTTTTTCCGTCAAGGGTGCGGCGGGTAACGGCGGCATAAATTCCAAGTATTGCGTTGAGCGGCCCTACCGACCAGTCGCTGCCAAAGCAGACAGTTGCGCCGGATTGCATCAAAGACTTAAAAGAATAGGTGTATTTTATTCTTTTCCCGATCCTCTTTTCCGCCCAGACGCCGTCGTCGATCGCGTG
>JBBRMZ010000172.1:0-9972 GCA_038230555.1 Chitinophagales bacterium | reverse complement strand
TTTTACTTAATTTTCAGACAAAAATAAGCGTATCAATCGCTTTAGATTGCGCTACAAGAAATAAAAATCTGCTAAATAGTGTATAATTGGTTCTCAAGCGTTTTAACAAGCAGGTTCCATGTTTTAACCCATTATTCGCATGAATAACAATTTCATTATTGACTTCAGAGACGCCCGGCGCATTCCAGGAGATTCGACCCGCTTCCTGCTTTTGGTACCAGGAGTGTACAGAGCCGCTTAGCGTGACTGTATTACCCGAAACTTTAACCCGGATATTCTGGTCGTCGGTAGCACGATTTCGGGCAAGGGCGCGTTCAATATTCCCTTTCTCAATCTGGTCCATGGATTCAGATTTGATTTTAATGTAGTTGAAAACTCCTTTCACGCCATCCAGGTAATTGATTAGATTTTCTGCGGCCTCTTTTTGGTAATTCCATTCCACTTCTCCGTCCAGCGTGATCCAGCCTTTTTCAACTTTTACCTTCACTTTATCATTGGGAACTTCCCAGCTCCATTTTAAAGCGTTTACCACCTCTTTAGCAATTTCAGAATCGTTCTTTTTTGCCGGGTTGTCGTAGAAATTAACCTCAATGTTTTCCACGACCGCTTTAACGCCGGCAACATTTTTAGCGGCGTCTTCGGCATGCAATTTTTTATTATATTTATCGACTATACCCGATAGAGTAACGACGCCATCTTTTGCGGTGACGCCGATTTCAGCCGCATGCAGCAGGGGCTCCCAGTTAAGAGCGTCTAAAACGTCTCTTTGCAAATCTTCATTACTTTTCATTTCTTTTAAATTAAATGCGTGAATAAATGATTACTATACAGAATTGTATAATTAATAAAAATAATATATAATGTAAATAAGTTATGACACTTTTGCTTTTCGGACGTTAGAATTCTGATATACCGTTATAAGCTATGATCTGATGAAGCGCTCAACCGGTCGTCTCAATGAAACGGGTTCAGGATAATTTTTTAAATAACCCGCACGCAGTATAAATTGGACAGGCTCGCTTATGCCGATCGATTGGCTAAACATTTGGCTCATGGACGGTTCTTCCAATATTTGGGTCATCGGGTGAATGGCTATATTTTTTTCCCGCACTTTTAAAAACAGCCTTTGCATTCGCTTGCCCGTTTCCAATAGCGTCGCAATCGTATTATCCTTACTGGTTATCAAAAACCAGCCGGCGGATTGAGCTACCTGCTTTTTTACATTGTCGATGTTTTGGTCTCTGAAACCTTTCTGCATTACACTGGACTTTCCATAAAAATTTCGCAAAACCCAAGCCGGAATCCCGTTCATTTCCATACTCGCTATCGTAAGCCCGTCCTCCTTTTTCTGGGCTTCTTTGCTTGAAAATCTTATCCAATCCGACAATTCTTGCTGCGCAGGGTCCCGATAGGACTGAATTTTGTTGGCTTCAATGGTTTGCTCGTTGACAAGCAGATGTTCTTTGGATATATTGGGGATATAATGAATGAAGTCGGTTTCTCCGGCCGTTAAATAACCCGCATCCTCTTTTTTTAAGACGTCCGCCAGATAGTTAGACCTGACGACCCGGCGTTTTTTTATTTTTTCAACCTCAAAGTCGGGTACCTCGCCAGACCAGTAAAGTCGCGCTTCGACCAGATTTTCATCCTGCGCACTTTGGGCTAATATTTTGAACATACATTGATAGCCTAAATGATTAGCCGCATATTCCAGGTTTTGTAAAAAAGCGCCTATAGATAAAATGGTTTCCCGCTGCAACGGATCGACTGCCGAAAGCCATTTACTTTTATCATTTCCGATGATCCAATGATAAGGCCCCAAGTGTTTCACGAGCCAGGGCTGCGTATTGTGGCCGCTTGGAGCGAGAGACGCCAAGAAAAGAATCTCCCTTTCATCCGCCGTTAATGAAACTTTATCGGCTCCATTTTCATCAATATCCGCTCTTGTAAAATTATTTTTGTCGCTTAGGAGGTAATAGGTTACGCCCGCAACTATAATAATTTCTCCCGTATAAGCTAAGAAATTTCTTCTGTTCATATTCTTCAATATTTTTTTCAAAGTCTGAAGACTACTTATATCACCGGAATTTTAAACTTGATGCTATTTTTTGTAAAGAGTTCTAACCTGGGGTAATAGCGCTACGAAAATAATAGCGACGGCATAAAACATATAGAATGTATGCAGCCAGGAAACGCCCTGTAGAAACGCCATTTCAAGTTGTATCCAAATAATAAGCGCAAAAGCGATATAAATACTATATGTCCACGGCCAGCGCATATCATTGAAAAAATTTAAGCGCTCGGCAAATCCGCTTTCCATTTTTTTGAACAGCGCCACCGCAAGCAGGCACGGCACCACTCCAAGAACAGAAAATAGAATAATTCCCGGGATCAAAAAATTACTAAACGGCGACCTTTCTAAAATTGTCAAAGGTATTCCTAACAATTTCCCGTCAGGAGAAAGGATTAAAGCGCCGCCGCCGCCCAGCGCTCCCAAACCAAGAAAAGTCAATAGAAAGAGAAGCGTATTTCGTATTGTTTTTGACGCCGCCATTATGATGCAAAGATGCGCGGGTGTTAAAAACAAATTAATAATAAAGGTCATGCAGGAAGGTGATTAATATCACCGTTTAGGATGACCGTCGTCGTTGACCCCTGCCGACGCCTTATCTATCTTTGCGCACTAAACAATTATTGATCACCTTTAAAAAAAGAAGCCATGGTAGCGCAAGCTTTAAGTCAAACAAATGAAAAGGCCCCTTCTGTCTCTAACGATCATTTCAAACCCTGGAATGAATGGTTCGACCGCAGGGCTTTATCGAATCGCTCAGACAATATACCCGCTGTAAATATTGTCGAGCACAAAGACGAATACCGTATGACGCTGGTGGCGCCCGGGTTGAAAAAGGAAGATTTTAAAATTGATTTGGAAAGCAACCTGCTGACCATTAGCGCCGAAAAGTCGGGCAGCAAGGATGAAAAAGAAAAAAAGTTTGTCCATATAGAATACAATTATTCCTCTTTTCACCGCTGTTTCACCCTGCCTGAAGAAATCAGGAAGGAAAAAATTGAGGCAAAGTACGAAGACGGCGTTCTGCATATCCTGTTGCCGCGAAAGGAATCCTCTAAAAACCGCCTTTCAAAATCCATTCACGTCAAATAATTTCCAAAAGCGTCTTTGCCAGCGTCTTTATTATAAGACGCTTGCCGGATGTTCCTAAAGATTAAAATAAATAATTATGAAAGCTAAAATATGCATAGGTCTTGCCGCGGCGCTTATAACGGCAGGCTGCGCCTCCACCTCGATTATTACAAATTCCTGGAAAGCCGATCATGTAAGCGCAAAAAAATATAATAAGATCCTGGTAGTGGGAATTATCCGCGATTCAGACCGGGTCTTGCAGGAAAAAATGGAGAACCATTTTGTCGGCGATTTAAAGGATTTAGGATACGACGCTGTATCGTCTTTGAAGGAGTACGGCCCCAATGCTTTTAATAATATGGACGAGGAAGCCGCCATCAATAAAATAAAGTATTGCGATATGGACGCCGTCCTTACCATTGTTTTATTGGACAGGAAAAAGGAAAGAAATTATATTCCCGGCTATATGCACTTTTCCCCGTATGGTTATTATTACAATCGTTTTTGGGGTTATCATACTACCCTATACCGCCGCATTTATGAGACCGGATATTATGCGAACGAGTCCAAATATTTCTGGGAGAGTAATTTTTATGATATGAGCGATCAGAAATTGGTTTATTCAGTACATACCAATTCGTTTGACCCGGTAAATACTGAAAGTATGGCCCATGAATACGGACGGTTAATCGTAAAAGATATGGTCAAACAAAGCGTACTCAAGAATCAGAGTAATCCGATCGCTAATTATTTTCAACCTGATCAAATGATAAAATCAAAATAATTTTGGCGGTATTATTCAAAAAGCGTCTTGATTATCTAATTAACGTGAGTTATGAATTAAATAAGTTGATTTTCAATGCGTTATAAGCATTTTCCGTTCTTGTAGTAAAGGGCCGCGCCTTCGGCGCGGCGGGGAGGGGGCGTTTTGGTTCTTTTTTTGAGAAAAACAGAACGCTTCGCGCCCTGTTTTTCTCAAAAAAAGAACCAAAATCGCTTTTCCGGCTTTTTTTGGCTTCGCCTACTTTATTTATCGCTTTCAATATATCAATATAAAGTGGAATCCTTTGATGGTCCATGTAATAACACGGTCGGACAAGCTTTCAACAGCCGTTCTAATTCATAACTCACGTTAATTACCTAACTACGCCCAGTTGAAGCGTCGCAATGGGGAAATAAAATCTGTCGGCTCATAAGACTCAAAAAAATACCCGAATAAACCAAGAATTCTTTAATCAGTAAAAAAACATATCATGACAATATATTTAGATAAAACTACAACTTGGTTTTCATGGTTGACAAGCGCCGGATTTACGCTGTTTTTGAGCGCCGCTCATGCCCGAACAACCGTTACATTACCATTCTGCATTGGAGAAAGGCTTGAAAAAAAGCAAATCTCTGCGACCTCCCTGGCGTCGGATAGCCTATCCGCCGTGAATCTTTGCATGAAACCCAATACTGTACGGCTCATCCCGAACGCTTCTTTTCAACCCTATTGGTACGCAAACGACGGCTTGGGCGGCGAAACGCTTATTGTTTCAGGCATAACCTGGACCTCGAGCGCTCCTTCGATTGTTTCCGTGAATGGTTCGGGGGTGTTTACCTCCGGCGGGACGCTTGGCGAAGCAACTATAACGGCTTCATGGAATGGCCTGACCTATCTAACGAAAGTGAAAGTCGTCCAGGATTTTTCTTCCCCGCCCGCCGATAAAAGAGTGGTCAAAGTCGCTATGATTATGATTGACCCTCAAATACCTGCCGCCGGCAGCAAGCGTTTTTCCGAAACGTTTTGGCCGGATCTGGGCGGGCCTATGAAATTGGCGCAACAAACGCGCGATTCCATGTTTTCTGTCAGCGGCGGAACGATAGACTATCAGTTTACAGAAATCCACCAGGAGCCAACCCTTTTGACGAAATTTGGAGGCGTTTTACTGACAGTAGATTCCATGTACAGACTCTTCCTTGATCCCAATTGGACGACTTTGCGTCATGTTGCAGAAGATCTCGGGCAATCCGAATTCCTATATAACGATATGTTGAACAAATACGATTTGTGTAACAAAAGCAATAATCATCAAATCGACGAAGTATGGATTTGGGCAATGCCGTTTATGGGTTTGGCGGAATCGAATATGACGGGGACAGGCGCTTTTTGGATCAACGGCCGGGTAATTTCTGGAAACGCCTGTACCGATCTTTTACCCATGATGGGATTTAACTATGAACGATATGCCGGATGCGCTTTGCACAATTTTACGCACCGTATCGAAACAACCATGTATAAAGTATTCAACGACACGGTCAGATATGTTACGACCAGCCCGCCTTATCCGGCGGGCGTTCCAAAAGATCCCTTGCAAACTTTTATGCTATACGACGCCCTGGAGACAGGGAACGCTCATTTAGGGAATAGTCATTTCCCGCCCAATGGGGCGCAAAATTACGATTATGCTAATATGAATAACGTAGTCACTCACGAACCAAACTGGAAACGGTATCCCTATCTGTTCGACCAAACAAAAACCGTCAACTGCACGGAGTGGGGTTGCGAATATGATTGCGGACTCAACTTCATGAGTTATTGGATGCGACATATCCCTCATTTCAAATGTAAAGACAAAACAGGCATATTGAATAATTGGTGGTCCTACGTCATTGATTATAACGAAGGCAAAGCTTTAGAAGCGCAAACGGCCAATTGCAACTGCAAAATGTTCGACGACGAGGTCGTTGCAGCTTGCGACCACAAAGGCGCCGCTCCCTGGGAGTTGTGGATTTCGAAAGTCCAATTTAATACGATCAACAACGCGAGCGATAAATTTAAAGACTTTGCGACGCTGGGTTACTCCGATTTTACCAATTTGTCGACCATTGTAAGCAAAGGCCAGACTTATGAATTGACGGTAACGCCCGGATTAAGCTGGTCCGGTTATCTGCCGAATGTATATTGCCGGGTTTGGATAGATTACAACGGCGACAATATATTTCAGGATTCGGAATTGGTTTTTCAAAATACCAACGCAAGCCCATTCACAGGCAACGTGCGGATTCCCGCTTCCGCTATTGCCGGCGTTACAAAAATGCGCGTCGCCGTAAAATGGGGCGGCTACCCCGATCCTTGCGAGACATTTGATAAAGGAGAAGTAGAGGATTACACGGTGAACCTGTTCGGCATAGCGACTAAATTTGTCAATATAACGCTTCAAAATTGGTCGCCGCCGCAAAGCGGTTCTCCTGGACAAACGCTCAGTTCTACTTTTGACGCTGTTAGTAACGGGACGCTTCCCGTTTCTTCTTTTCCCGTCGGAGTTTTTCTTTCTTCTGATAATATTTGGGGGCCTAACGACCAGCTCCTTGGAGCTTATACGACTCCGCCTATCGGCATAGGAACCGCGGCCGGGCTTACTTTCCCCTTTTCCATTCCTGCCTCCATCGCGCCCGGCTCTTATTTTTTAATTCTCCGGGCAGATATCGCCGATCAAAATCCGAATGACAATATTATCGTCCGGCCGTTTACGGTTCAATCGGGCGCGGCGAACTATTGCGAGTCCAAAGGCGTCGCTCCATGGGAGTTATGGATTTCGAAAGTTCAATTTAATACGATCAGCAATGCGAGCGATAAGTTTAAAGACTATGCAACGCTGGGTTATTCAGATTTTAGCGCTTTGTCGACGACCATCCCTAAAATCCTGCCGCAAATTCTCACGGTAACGCCGGGATTAAGCTGGCAGGGGAATCTCCCGAACGCGTATTGCCGCGTCTGGATTGATTTCAACAACAACCATATTTTTGAAAGTAATGAACTGGTTTTTCAAAGCGTCAACGCTAATCCTTTTTCGGGCAATATCGTAGCGCCGTTTGACGCTATCGACGGCCCCGTGCGGATGCGCGTCGCCGTAAAATGGGGTAATTTCCCGGATCCTTGCGAACTATTTGACCGAGGCGAAGTTGAGGATTACACGGTGAATTTATCCGGCGTAGCGACTAAATGGATTAACGTAAAGCTTCAAAATTGGTCGGCGCCGCAAAGCGCGGCGCCCGGGCAAACACTCAACTCGATCTTTGACGTCGTTAGTAACGGAACGCTCCCGGTTTATTCTTTTCCCGTGGGCGTCTATCTTTCTTCCGACAATGTTTGGAGCCCTAACGACCTGCTAGTTGGCGCTTATACTACTCCGTTCATAGGCATAGGAACTGTGGCGGGGCTTTCTTTTCCGTTCACCATTCCGTCAAACGTCGCGCCCGGGGCCTATTTTTTAATTCTCAGGGCAGATATAGCCGATCGAATTCCTGAAGATAATATCCTCGTCCAGCCGTTTGTAGTTCAATCGGGCGCCGCAAATTATTGCGCGTCGAAAGGCGTCGCGCCCTGGGAACAATGGATTGAACAGGTTTCTATTGCCGCCGTATTTGCTAACAGTTCATTTCCTAAAACCGGCAAGGAAGGTTATGGCGATTTCACGCAAGCGCCGACGGCCACTCTAGCGCGGGGGCAAGGAGCGCTAATTACCATCAGTCCAAAAGCAAGCTGGGGCGCCGATCCAAACAACGCTCGTCTGTTTTGGCGCGTATGGGTTGATTGGAATAACGACCAGGTTTTCGACGACGCCGAATTGATAAGGAGCGCCCCGGTTAATATTTCAAATGGAATATTTTTAGACAACCAAATTTCTTTTACGGTTCCCGCTACGGCAAAGTTAGGCAAAACGCGTTTGCGGGTTTCTATGAAAGTAGGCGGCTACCCTTCAGCGTGCGAAACTTTTGATCGCGGAGAAGTCGAAGATTACTCCGTCAATATCGTCAATCCGCCGGGGTCCGTTCAGGCGTCGACGGTTCAAAGCGATTTACGGGCTTTTGCCAGGAAAGACGCCGTTCGGATGGAATGGGTTCAAAAATCAGACGCCGTCGTATCGTTCGACGTTGAAAAATCAAATACAGGAGAAAATTTTGAACGGATTGCTACCTTGCCGTCTACGAATATCCGGTATTATGACGCTTACGATCAGACGCCAACCGAAGGGTTGAATTATTATCGTTTAAAAATGTACTTACAGAATAATGAAACGCTCTACTCCTCCATTCAAAAGGTAGACTTTGAAAAAATAGCGGATTTTTCTGTGTTTCCAAATCCGGCATTAGAGGAAGCTTACATTGATTTGAAAGCATATACAGAGCGCGCGGTTAATATTTCAATTTCCGATTTATCCGGTAAAATCGTTTTTAACCAGGCTATTGACAAAGCCACATCAGCGCCCCAACTTTTATCATTGACGGGGCTGGCAAATGGAGCTTATTTTATAAGGGTTCAAACGAAAAGCAAGGCGCCGCAAGTTCGAAAATTTATGATTATTAAATAAAAACGATTCTATAACAATTTTTGTGACGTCAAAAATCGAAGGGTAAAATCAACCTTCATAGTAGGGACAGGTCGCAACCTGTCCCTACCGCTTGCGACAGAAAATCCGGGAAAGGGACGCGTTTTAATTTTTTGCAAAAAAATTAAAACGCGTCCCACCCGCGCCGCGCCGACAGAATCGAAGCGGCGCGAGCGGTTCACTAAAATTGTCATACATCTCATAAATCCTAAAATATGCAATGTTATAGAAATTAACGATGTTATATATTTTATACTCTGTTTATAATCAATTAATTATAAGCTAACGGCTAATAGCTAACATCTACTTATGCCTTTCAATAATTTCAATATTCAGGGTTTAACCAATGAGGAGGCGCTTGATGCAAGGGAGAAATACGGATCCAACAAAATATCTATTAAAAAAGAAAACGGTTTATTGGAAGCCGTTAAAAGTTTGGCGAAAGAACCTATGGTTATCTTACTGTTGGTTACTTCCTGCATCTATTTTTTAAGCGGAGATATAGGAGACGGTATTTTTCTCGCCTCCGCCATTGTGTTGGTATCCGCCATTTCCTTATATCAGGATTCAAGAAGCCGTCACGCTTTAGAAAAACTAAAAAACTTTACGCTGCCCAATTGTACAGTTATCCGGAACGGCAAAGAGGAGACCATCAAAACTGAAGACCTGGTTATTGGAGACAGCCTGGTTGTCGAAGAAGGCTCCTCCATTGCCGCGGACGGGATCATTGTACATTCCAATGATTTCTCGGTCAACGAATCCATTCTCACCGGCGAATCTTTACCGGTTTACAAAGATACAACCCAGCCGGATCATTTTATTTACCAGGGCTCCGCAGTAGCGAGCGGATTAGCTATTGCGACGATCACCGATATTGGCGCTGAAACCAAACTGGCGAAAATTGGGAAAAGCGTGGACGCTATCGTAGAAGAAAAAACGCCTTTAGAAGTACAGATCGGCGATTTTGTCAAAAAAATGGTCCTTGCCGGGTCCGTTGTTTTCATTATTGTATGGGCGCTCAATTATTTCCATTCCTATAATGTAATGGACAGTTTACTAAAAGCGCTCACGCTGGCCATGAGTATTTTGCCGGAAGAAATCCCCGTCGCTTTCACCACCTTTATGGCGCTGGGCGCCTGGCGATTGATGAAAATGGGTATTGTGGTGAAACAAATGAAGACAGTGGAAACATTAGGGAGCGCTACGGTCATTTGTACAGATAAAACAGGAACCATCACCGAAAATAAAATGGCATTGGAAAAACTTTTCGTACCTGGTTCGAATAAAATTTCCAATCTCAAAGACGCGCTAAGCGATCAGGCAAAAGAACTTATCCGACTGGCTATGTGGGCGAGCGAGCCTATTCCGTTTGACCCTATGGAAACGGCGCTGCACGACGCCTACGCTCAAATCATGCCGGCCGATGAAAGGCCGCAGTACCAAATGGTTCACGAA
>JBBRMZ010000171.1:0-9988 GCA_038230555.1 Chitinophagales bacterium | reverse complement strand
GACAAATCACTTCCGCACCATTAACTTTGACCGTTCAGACTCCGCCGGTTATTACCGTGCAGCCGACCAACGTAGCGGTTTGCGCCGGACAGCCGGCTACATTTGGCGTTACCGCTACCGGAACCGGACCTTTGCTTTATACCTTACAAGTGAGCGTTGGCGGCGGCGGGTTCGTTCCAGTTATCGGCGCTACCCAGGTAGGCGGCGCCTTTACCCTGCCGGCTGTAATGAATGCGATGAACGGTAATGTTTACCGGATCATCGTTTCTAATGGTTGTAGTGCGGTAACAAGTACAACTGCTACGCTGACCGTTACGCCGTTGCCGACTACTCCAGTGATTGCGCCTATCGCAGCCACTTGCTTAGGTAGTACCGCTACATTGAGTATAGGCGCCGTACCTGCCGGTTGTACCGTTCAATTTTTCGGACCGCAGGGTCTTATTCCGGGAGCGACCACTTCTCCGTTTACCTTTACTACAACAGCCGCCAGCGCGGGTAATTATACTGCTACCGTTACCTGCCCTTGCGGGACCGTAACTTCCCTGCCGGTAGCCCTGATCGTTTTACCGCGTCCGACGACGACGCTTACCCTGGTAGGCGGCAGTTCTTTATGTGCGGGACAAGGTTCTGCGACGCTTTCAGTCAACACCGGCGGCGTGGGCGGACCTTTTAGCCTTACTTTGTTCGATGGAACAAACAATCAGACCTTTACGGGCGTCGGAAACAATCCGTTCCAGATCACGGTAAGCCCTGCCGTTACCACGACCTATAAAATTTCAAGTATTACGGGCGCAAACGGTTGTTCTTCTATACCAAGCGATAATACAGGCGCGGTAACTATTACGGTAAACCCGGCAACACCTAATGTCGCGCTTCCAGCGAATGTGAGCGTTTGCGCAGGAGCGCCCCTTACTTATACTTATCCGGGAGCGGCAGGCTTTACGAATCAGTGGTTGAAAAACGGAGTAGCTGTCGCCAACGGGCCTAGTTATACCGTCCCAACCGCTAACAATACCAATAATCCGGTAACCTGTACGATTCAAGTGGTGGTCACAGGGCCTTGCGGCACGAAGACATCTAATATCTCCACTTTAACTATTTATCCTACGCCTGTCGGCGGAACGCTAAATGGCGGCGGTATTACGGTTTGCGGATTTGGCAACGCCGGCGTGTTGACTTTAGTAGGATCTGTTGGAACTATTCTTCGCTTCGAAACTTCTATTAATGGTATTAATTTTGTGCCGGCCGGTAATGCGGGTTCTCCTACCTTCACGTATACCAATCTGACGCAGACCACTTATTTCCGTGCCGTGATCGCCAGCGATCCTGCCGGGCAATGCACTGTTTTCTCCACCGTTGCCGTTATTAACGTGGACGCGGCTACCAAAGGAGGATTTGTATATGGACCGCTCGTTCGACCGCACAATGTTTGCGTCGGCGGCTCCGTTACGCTTACGCTGATCGGCTATGTAGGAACAATTACTACTTGGCAATATACCAACAATGCACTGACTGGAAATGCCGTATGGACGAATATTCCGAACACAGCCGGCCAGACGTCTATTTTGACCGATCCGGCGCGTTCATATATTCAGACCTGGTACAGGGCTTGCATAAGCAGCGGCGCGCTCGGTTTATGCAGCAGCCCAGTTTATTCTAAGCCAATCGACTTTATCGACCAGTATGGGTACAAAGTGACCCCGATCCTTTGCGTTAACGGCAATCCGTTTATCGGATTCGGCGGCGGCGCGGGTTCCAACGCGGACGAAACGATGATCACGAATGTTTACCCTACGCCTACGCATGGTTTGACCACTTTAGAGGTAACTTCCAGCGTTGACGGTAAAGTGACTTTAGAAGTTTACGACCTGTTGGGCAGAGCGGTGATCCAGAAAATGCATACTATTTACGCAGGCCCTAACAACCTTCCGGTTGATATGACTGAATTGAACAACGGCATGTATTTGGTCAGGATCACGGATGATAAAGGTAAGATCAATACCGTGAAAGTATCTAAATTCTAAATAAACGAGGAAATTAACATTTCCATCTTTGTTTTAAATTTAGTTGCGGGGAAGGCGTCCATGACGTCTTCCCTTTTTTTATTGGCCGGAGGCCAAAATTGGCGTCATTCTTTTTATACTACATTCATTGGCACAATTTTAAAAATCGGATCAATATAATTTGTTGATTGGATTGTTATGGTCATATTCAGGTAAGTTTATATAAAATTACTTAATTCATTCTTTAAAATAACTATAAGTTTTATACTTTTACACCGCTCTCATTATTGATTTTCCCGCCAAAACCAAATAAGACGTCTTTATTTTTTCTAACATTACATCGCGTTTTTTAACGTTGTGTTCTGGAAGCCAGATAAACATTTTTAGCTTGGTTATTCTTTTTTCTACATATATTCTGTATCGATTTGAATAATTTGATTTAGATTTCAGTAAGGGAGACGGCTTGCCGTCTCCCTTTTTGTTTTTGCTGTATGATAAGCGCTAATGGCTACCTAGCTCACCATTTCGGGACAATGCCTGAAACATTGTTTGTCTCGTCGCATTCATTTTCGATCGCATTCAAGGCGTCTATTTCTATTAGGATCACCTTGTAAAAGCGCGGCTTATTTTCTAAAGAAAATTTAGCGGTTTGCCGGACCGCTTTGCCGGGGGCGAGGACCCCTTTGGTCTCTTTGAGCGCGTCGGCGGACACAAAAGCGCTGTGCGCAAAAATAGAACCGCGCGTGATCCGGTTGGAGCCGGAAAAGAAAAACTGTACGGCTACTTTTTCTTTGACGAGCGCGCCGTCGCCGTTGAGTGGAGCCGGCGCGGTTCCGATGTTGCGGATAAAATACTGGAGCGTCACGGAGCCGGACGTCAGGCTGAGCACGCTGACGCTGTCGACGATCAGGTCGATACACGGCGCGGCGGTAGAATCGGGTTGCGCGGCCTTTGGATCGGCGGTTTTTGACGCCGCCGGCAGAACGGTCGTATCGGATTTTATCTGAAAATCAAAAGAAGTTGCGCAGTCGACGAACTCCGGTAAAGAAAAAAGGGCGCAAATAAATAGAAAGTTGAACCAGCGAAAAAAACGAACAGACAATAAAAAGCGGTAAAAACAAACTGGATGGGACATAAAAGGATTTAATTAATCGGGCGCTTTGAAATGGGTTAATAACAACAAATAGCGTTTAAAAAAGTCAACGGTCTATACTTTAACTAAACAGGACAGACCGATTGATGCTTTCCTGCAATGAAATGAACGTCTCGGTGCGTTGGATACCCGCTATTTTTTGTATCTTATCGTGCAGCACTTCTTTTAGATGCACCGTGTCGCGGCAAATGATCTTGGCAAAAATGCTGTAGAGGCCGGTCGTGTAATGAGCCGCGACGACTTCCGGTATGAGCTTGAGTTCTTCGGCGACGTCGTCGTAAAGAGAACTTTTATCGAGGTAAATGCCCAAAAATGCGCTGACGTCGTAGCCCAGTTTTGCATAATCAATCACGAGGCTGGCGCCGGTGACGACGCCCATTTGTTCCATTTTTTTCATGCGGACATGCACGGTGCCGCCTGAAACATGCACCAGTTTTGCTATGTCGGTATACGGCATATTGGCGTCTTTGATCAGGTACGTCAGTATCTGCTTATCGACGTCGTCGATATCAGGCGATTTATTGGATTGCATATCCGGGGCTTCTTTAAAAATTCAACAAAAAAAACGTTAAAAATTACACAAATTTAAATAAACGCCCTGATTATTTAATAATTTAACTAAATAATTTTATTTACGCATTTTATCCCCGCCTCGTTCGTTTGAATTTTATCCTTATCTTTGTCGTCTTCTTATAAGAGAACTTTTTAACGCATGAGCGATCTTTCAAATATCCCGAACGATAATAAGCCGCCAAAACAGGTTTGGCTGCCCTTGGGTTTTTCGATTGCCATGATTATCGGAATGTGGATCGGGATGAAACTTAAAAACGAGCCCAATATTACCATCCTGAAAAAACCCAAATTATTGCAGGCTCCCGAAACGGACGCTTTTGGCCAAGGGCGGATGGAAGAAGCCCTCCGGTATATCGACGCTAAATACGTAGACGCCATCGACCGGAAAAAACTGGTTGATAAAGCGATGGGCGATCTCCTCCAGGAATTAGACCCCCATTCGGTACTGATCCCCGCATCCGACGTCAACGACGTCAACGACGACCTTGAAGGCGAATTTGACGGTATCGGCGTTGAAGTGGTCATTTTGCAGGATACGGCCACTGTCGTTACCCCGCTCGCAGGCGGGCCTGCCGCCATCGCCGGCGTGCTGCCCAACGATAAGATCGTGACCATTCGCGATTCTTCCGCAGTCGGCAAAAACGTTGATTATAAATTCATTAACAACAAACTCAAAGGCAAAAAAGGCGTCGACGTAAAACTCGGGATATTACGCGGGAACGAGAAAAAGCTACGGGAAATCACCGTTACGCGCGGTAAAATTCCTTTAAACAGCGTCGACGTGGCGCTAATGATGGACGAATCGACCGGATATATAAAAATTAACCGGTTCAGCGCCGCTACCTACGACGAATTTATGAAGGGTCTCAGCCAGTTGGTGGAAAAGAATAAAATGAAAAATCTTATCCTCGACCTGCGCGACAACCCGGGCGGCTATCTCGAACAGGCCTGCCAAATTTTGTCGCAACTGTTCGACGAAAAAGATAAGCTATTTGTTTACACCGAAGGACGCGCCATTCACCGCGCCGAATATAAATCGACCGGCAGGAAACGCTTCGACGTCCAAAAAATCGCGGTTCTGATTGATGAAGGCTCGGCTTCCGCCAGCGAAATTGTTGCGGGCGCCCTTCAGGATTGGGACCGGGGAGTGATTATTGGCCGCCGTTCTTTTGGCAAAGGGCTCATCCAGGAGCAATACCCTTTAAAGGACGCTTCCGCGTTGCGTCTTACTGTGGGGCGCTATTATACGCCGTCGGGCCGGAGCATTCAAAAATCGTATAAAACGAAAAATAAAAAAGAATACGAAGACGAAACGGAAAACCGGCTTAAAAGCGGCGAACTCACCACCGCCGACAGTATTCACGACGCCGATACGATGAAGTATTATACTGCTGGCGGACGGATCGTTCACGGCGGCGGCGGGATCACGCCCGATATTTTCGTCCCGGTCGAACCGTTTTACAATAATGACTACTACCATAAACTTCTCCGGTTTATCCCGGAGTATGCTTATCTCTACGCCGAAAAACACGCTTCCGACCTTCATTTCACGTTGAAAGAATTTGACCACGATTTTAAGCTTAACGACGTTGTTTTTAACGACCTGATTGATTATACTGAAAAAAAAGGCGTAAAAAGAGACAAATCGCAGTTAGAGGTCGTGAAAGAAGCCGTTAAAACGTCTTTAAAAGCGCGGATCGCTAAAAATCTCTTTGGCGAAGAAGGGTTTTTTGCCGTACTCAACGACCACGATCCCGTAGTGCGCCGCGCCGTCAGCCAATTGAAACTCAACGACCCGGTGGAGGCTTCTAAAATAGCGGGGAATAAAAAATAAGAAATTTACATCTCCGCTTTTTCAAACGCTCGACTTGAAAGTAGCCCCTGGAAAGCGGTATTCATCTCTATGGCTGAAGAAAACCGGTTTCGCGGATTTTTAGCCAGACTTTTCTTTAACCATTTAATCATTTTGGGATCAACCCCTCCTCCGCAGGCGTCGGCTTCGGAAAAGCAAATAGGAGCGTTTACGATGTTAGTCGCTAATTCCTGCCAGGTGGCGCCTGAAAAGGGTAGTTTACCATAAATAATCCAGTATGCGATCAGGCCAATCTGCCAGACCTCGGATCGATAACCGGCGAAGCCCTTGACCAGATCGAACGCGTCGAACCGCACATGTTCGGGAGGAATGAATTCAGGCGCCGCGCCCTGCATTTTTGGTTTCGACACGTCGCCGTCCAACCGGCGCGCCAGATCGAAATCGATCAGCGTAAGGCGATCATGGCCGGAAATCAGGATATTGCGGGCATGCACGTCGCCGTGCAGGATATTTTGACGATGAAGCGCAGCGTAGGCGTCCAGAATTTGTAATAACCAGCTTTCGCGCAAAGCGGCGTCGGCAGGCGCTCCTTCTGCTAAACGCCGTCGAAAACTGACGCCGTCAACCCATTCCAGCGCCGCGTAGGTTGGCGTTAGTTCCAGTAGCCGACATATATTCGGATGGGCGCTTAACAAACGCTGAATCTCAAATTCCTTTTGGAATTTCTTAATCCATTTTTCCCGCCATTGCGGCGACAAACGCCGGGGTATGCGCAATACTTTTAAGGCAACCGGACATCCGTCCTGCAACCGCGTCGCTTTATATACTTCCACGGGAAGGTTCACGGAGAGATTTTCTTCGATCCGGTATCCGTCGATCAGCGTCCCGGGCGGATAAGGGCGGATGACTTCAACTCGTTCGGCGGCTTTGGGCGTCAGCAGTACGCCGCGCCCTATCATTTCTTCCTGAAAGCGCCGGACGATTGGCAGAACATCCGCGACGGAGCTATCAAAGGCCTTCGCAAAAACCAAAGCGACCTCTTCTATGATCTTGGGCGTTTTATATTCCTCCAAAAATAAATACATGGCTTCAGTGATCAGTATCCGCTCGTCCGACGCCGTATTGATCAGGCCATATTTTTTCCCTTCCGCAGGCGAGCGCTCGCGCTCGCCTGATTTATCTTCAAAAGCGACGATCCTGTATTGCGGCGAAAGCTGACGTTTTTGCATATTGGATGATAGTAAAAAGACAAAACCCCCGCTTTCTGTTCGGGGGTTTTGCCAGTTTTCAAAGATTTACGATAGGAAACAGAAAATTACTATTACCAACCGCAGCTACAGCCGCAACCGCCGCCGTATCCTCCGCCGCCATTGCCTTTGCTTCCGCCGCCTTTGTTTTTGCTGCCGCCACCTTTATTAGATTTATTCTTTTTTGAACCGCCGCCGCCGCCGTAACTGCCGCCGGTTCCGCCTTTGATTTGTAACATGTCGTTAGCGACCAACAGCGTCATTTTGCCTGAAGCCAGTTCGTTGGCCAGCATTTGTAAGTTTTTCATAGTACCAATTTGAAATCGTGAAAAGAAATTGTTTGTGACGTCCTAAAATCATCGGCCGATTTTTTTCTGACCTGACAAATATATCTATAATTCCTGAACTTGCAAGAAAAAGGTAATAAAATATGGGTAAACGGTATAAATTACAAATTTAA
Organism: Chitinophagales bacterium; assembly: GCA_038230555.1. Lineage (GTDB taxonomy): Bacteria > Bacteroidota > Bacteroidia > Chitinophagales > Saprospiraceae > JAAFJT01. Next base: position 2,739 of record JBBRMZ010000171.1, on the reverse strand, counting down.
GGGTAGAAAAGCATTTTATTTTAAAAGCATATTAAATAGGTATTTAAAAAAAGAAAGGCTGCCGGAACGCATCCGGCAGCCTTTTTAAGGTATTATTTTTTACGCTTTATTTACGCTTCCGGCTCCGTCGTCGCAACTGCGGCAGGAGCGACAACCGCAGCGGGGGTAGCAGCCGCATTTTCGTCGCCTTTACCGGCCACCTCTACCGTAAAAGTTGGATTCACCTCTTTATGCAGTTTTAAAGTGGCGGTATACGTTCCCAATTCTTTTACGTCCTCCATAACGATCTTTTTGCGTTCCACTTCCAGACCGAACTGTTCTTTCAGTTGGTGCGCGATCTGCTGCGCGCCTACGCTGCCATAGATCTTACCGTTCGCGCCCGCTTTGACGTGCAGGGTCATGGTTTTGCCGTTGACCTTGGCGGCCATTTCCTGGTAAACAGAAAGCAGCGCGTTCTCTTTTTTGTCTACAGAGCGGCGGATAGCGTCCAGCGAGCGGCGGTTGCTGTCGTTGGCGACCATAGCCAATTTTTGCGGGATCAGGAAATTACGTCCGTATCCGTCTTTGACTTTGACGATCGTATGCTTTTCGCCTACTTTATCTACGTCTTTTAATAATATAATATCCATTGTGCAAGATCAATTTTTTAGAATGAATAATCGGCTGCGGGGCCGGGTTTACTTCAATAAATCCGCTACGAACGGCAACATCCCTAAAATGCGGGCGCGTTTGACGGCGACGGATACTTTTCTTTGATATTTCAAAGAATTGCCGGTGATCCGGCGCGGCAGCAGTTTGCCCTGTTCGTTGATGAACTGTAGCAGGAAGTCGGGGTCTTTGTAATCGATATATTTAATGCCGAATTTAGTAAAGCGGCAATATTTTAGGCGTTGGGAGCCAATATTGGGATTACTGAGAAATTTTATATCGTCTTTACTTGCCATGATTGTTGAACTTTAAGAGAATAAGAAAAAGGGTCGTTCCGCGTGAGGCTTATTGCGCCGCGACTTCTGCCGGCGCAGGTTCCGGTTCGCGTCGGGCCGGACGTTCCACACGTTCAGGCCGGGCCGGTTCGGCGGCTTCTGTTTTAGCGGCCGGTTCGTCGAGCCGTTTGGTGGTGGTCGGCGCGGGTTTGCGCTTGCCGATCTTACCTTCGCGCTTGTCCTGGTTGTATTTAACGCCGAATTTGTCGAGCGAAACGGTCAGGAAGCGAAGAAGGGTTTCGTCGCGGCGCATATTCAACTCCAGGCGATCGATCATATTTCCGTTTTCGGCAGAAAATTCGATGCAGTAGTAAACGCCGGACATACGTTTGTTGATAGGGTACGCGAGTTGGCGCAGCCCCAATTCGTCGATATGCACAATAGTCGCGCCGTCGGCGCTTAACTGGTCAGCATATTTACGAGCTGTCGATTTTACGTCGTCGCCCGACAGCAATGGATCTACGACGAACGTTACTTCATATTGACGCATGGTCTGGAAGTGGATTTTAAATGAAAATAATAGAAAAAATAGCCCTTTGGCATATTGGAGCGCAAAGGTAGGCATTGTACCGCATATTCTATCTAAATTTATAAAAATGAGCGTATTTTCTAAAGAAAAAGTTTATCTAACAACTATTTAACCCGTTAAAGCGCAATTATTTCCTTAAATTTGCTTTCAAATAGAATCGTTATTCAGTTTGTTGACGCCAGGAGCGATATTGCTTTCCGGAAGATTTTCGGAAACGAGCAGAAGAAAATCATTCTCCTTTCCTTCCTCAATGCGGTGATGAAACTGGAAGGCGCCGCCCGCATCGAACAAATCGCGTTCGCCGACCCTTTTCAGCCGCCCATTTTAGACAATTATAAAGCGACCATTGTCGATTTAAAAGCCCGCGATTTTCGGGGCAATACCTATATTATTGAAATTCAGGTGGTCGGCGTACTGGGGATGGATAACCGGATTTTATATTACACCAGTAAAGAATACAGCCAGCAGATGGAGATCGGCGATAAGTTTAGCGAGCTGAATCCGGTCATTTTCATTGGCATATTTGATTTTGAATTCACAGGCAAGAAAAAATATCTGTCCCATCATGCCATTTGCGACGTTGATACCGGCGAGCGCGTCATCAAAGGCATGGACTTCTTTTTTATCGAACTGCCTAAATTCAATAAACCCGTTAACGCATTGGGTTCAATTATTGATAAATGGGTTTATTTCTTTAAAGAAGCTAAAAACCTCGAAGTAATCCCCGACAATGTGGACGACGAAGGCTTAAAAGAAGCCTACCTTTCCGCCAGCAAATTCGGCTGGACGCTAAAAGAATTGCAACAATACGACGAAAACCTTAAATTTATCTATACCGAGCGGGGCAAATTGGACTATGTAGAAGAAGAAGGAATAGCAGAAGGTAAAGAAATTGGTAAAAAAGAGCAGAAAATCGAAATTGCCAAAACCATGAAAGCCAAAGGCTTGGATATTAATTTTATCATAGAAATAACCGGCCTATCCAACCAAGAAATTGAAAATCTATAACCGCAAGCGATTTTGTTCAATCTGAAATGATCAAAAAAGAAGCGCCTTTATTCTAAGAGAATAAAGGCGCTTACTATTATAATTAATTCAAGTTGCTAGTTAATGAACCGATCAAGCGTGAATGCAAAAATCAGCATCACCATTTTTAGAAGAAATCCGCGTTGTGTGACTGCATGAATTTTCCTGCTTAACAATGCAGTGATCTGACTAAAGGTGGTT
>JBBRMZ010000170.1:0-10119 GCA_038230555.1 Chitinophagales bacterium | reverse complement strand
TACAAAAAATGTTGAAGAACGTACTCACTTGGGCTATCTTTTGCCAAGGGCGTAGTTTCCGTAACGGCATCTTTGGTAGCATTAAAGCTTCCGGCATCCGAAACCATCGCCCAATCCTCATCATCCGAGCAATTCAAGCTGAGTGTCGACGGAGACGACGCACGACGAGCTTCAGCAATGCTGATCACCTCCGCCAGTTCGGTCGTGGTGGCCGTGACCAAAGTTTGTTGAATATTTTCAAAAACGGTTTCCCCAGCGCTAATTGAAAGTAAAATTTATCAACTTTACCGGATTTTTTATTGGATAAAAATCTGTTTCCGCGAAAGTTGGAAATACAAAGGACAGTTGTATGGCCGAATCGCTTTTATTAAAAAACGTACGCATCGTCTCGCCGGGCGCAGGATTAAACGGACAAACGGCGGACATTTTGATCGAAAACGGAAACATCGCCCGCATCGGAACCGGAATAGACGCGCCAAATGGCTCGACCGTTTTTGAACGCGCCGGCGCGATGGTGTCCATTGGCTGGATCGACGTCGGCGTGCAAACTTGCGATCCGGGTTACGAACACCGGGAAGATTTGTTCAGCGTAGCCGCCGCCGCCGCCGCTGGAGGATTTACAGCCGTCGCGCCCTACCCAAATACCGATCCGGCGGCGGACTCCAAAGGGCAAATTCTCTATATTCAAAACAAAACCCGCGGTCTCTTGGTCGATTTTTATCCGATCGGGGCCATATCCATCCGGTGCGAGGGGAAAGACCTGGCGGAGATTTTGGATATGCGCGAGGCGGGGGCCGTCGCTTTTTCCGACGGCAAAAAATCTGTACAAGATCCCGGCCTGTTACTTCGGGCGCTTCAATACGCGCAGGTTTTTGACGGATTGGTAATGAACTTCCCGAACGACCGCTCAATTTCGGGCGCCGGGCAAATTCATGAGGGGCTGACCAGCGTTTCTTTGGGCCTGACGGGAATCCCGTCGATGGCGGAGGAATTGATGCTGGAACGCGATCTTCAATTACTGACCTATTCGGGCGGACGACTACAGGCGGCCAATATTTCTACAGCGCACTCGGTCGCGCTGGTAAAAGCGGCAAAGAAAGCGGGCTATTCGGTAACTGCCTCGATTGCGGCCATGAACCTCGCGTTCGACGAAAGCATGCTCGCCGATTTTGACCCTAATTACAAAGTATCGCCTCCCCTTAGGTCTAAAAAAGACCGCGAGGCGCTACAAAAAGGGCTGGCCGACGGCGTCATTGACTTCATTGCCTCCAACCATGTGCCCGTAGATTCAGAGGGTAAAAACGTTGAGTTTGCTTATGCCGCTTTTGGCGCGATCGGGCTGGAAACCGCATGGGCGCTGGCGAATACTTTTTTGAAAGGCCGGCTGACCATAGAAGAACTGGTCGAAAAATGGGCGGTTAATGCGCGGCGGATTTTGCGCCTCCCCGTTCCGGTTATAGCGGAAGGCAAACCTGCTAACCTGACTATTTTTGATCCGGCGCTGGAATGGGTCGTAGACGACCGCCGGTTTTTATCGAAATCCGTAAATACGCCTTTGACGGGAATGAAACTGACGGGAAAAGTGTTGGGCGTCGTCAATAACGGGCGCTGGAAGATTTTTGAAGAACAATGAATACATCAGTCATAAGGTTTAAGCTTCAAAAGCGCTACCTGGCGCTGGCGGGCGAAAAGAAATACGCTTCTTACGCTGACGCGCTGGCGGACTGCGGCGGGACGGGATACGAAAACGACGTCATTGTCCGGCTTGTCCAACAAAAGGCCCGGCGGGAGCGGGCTTTGCTTACTGCCGCGCCGTATCCGCATATCGCCAACCCGGGGCTGGCCAGTTTGATCGCAACGGTCAACCGCGCGGGCGCCGAACGAAAACATTTGCGCGTCGTCGATTTTGGCGGCGCGGACGGCGGACATTATGAAGTAGTCCGGCGGTGCGTTGATCCGTCGATCCATTTTAAATGGGTTGTAGCGGAAACGCCTGAAATGGCGGCGGCGATGCAGGAATTTAGCCATTCAGAGTTACAGTTTGTTTCCAGCATCAAGGCGGCTGCGGGGACGCTTTCCGGCGTTGACCTGGTTTATACCTCCAGCGCTTTACAATATACGCCCGAACCCTATGTATTTTTAGAGAAATTATGTAGTTTAGGGGCTGAATTTATGATTTTCAACCGCCAAAGCCTGACAGAAGGGAATTCGGACGTCGTGACGGTGCAGCGTTCGCTGCTAAGCTGGCACGGTTCGAAGGAGGCCGGAGGCGTCAATTTTGAAGACCGCGAAGTGCGGTACCCGCATACGAGTATGCAGGTGAAAAAAATGGAAGAAATAGTGCGGCGCAGTTATGATATTCTCTATACCTTTGAAGATGATACGGGATTTCGGAAACTGAAAGGGGAGCGAATTGTGGGGAGGAATTATGTGTGCGTTCGCAGGTAGAAGCAATAATTTATGTTTAACTCTTTCAGAGTTGTGTTCGGCGCCTGACAATATTTTCTATTCAAGTTGAACGCCTCCAGCGTTCTTTTCTCAAAAAACTTATTTCATATTTTCTAATTACATACATTCACTTTTCACCAACTAAACCTTTGAGTATGGCTATTTTAGATCAACCAATGAATATGATCGACCCTGCAAATGTTCCCGCGCGCCCGGTCGGCGTCCGCTGGGGGCTGATCGGCGGCGTCGGCGGTATCATTTTAAACGCTTTATTTATGATCACCGGATTGATGAAATTCGGCGAATCTTCCTGGATCGCCACCTTGTTAAGTTTGGGGCTTTCAGTCGCAGTCTGCTATATGGCGATCAAACAGCACCGCGATGAAGATTTGGGCGGTTATATTTCCCTGGGCCGCTGCATAACGCTGGGGTTATGGATCGGCCTGATCGCGGGAATCATCGGCGCCGTTTACATATTTATTTACACGAATTTCGTCAATTCAAACGCCATGGCCGACGCCATGGAGATCGCGAAACAAAAAATGCTCGACAAGGGGCAGTCGGAAGAAATGGCCGATAAGGCGATGGGATATTCTAAAATGTTTATGAATCCGGGCGTATTTTCCATTATTGCGATTTTAGGCTCTCTCTTTTTTTACTTGCTCATTAGCCTGATTGAGGGGTTGATTATGAAGAAAGACCCGCCGTATCCGGCGTAAAAATCTGTAGTCATGGATATTTTAGATAATTCGAGTGAATTGACGCTGCCGGAGGCGGTTTCCGCGCGTCCGACCGGCCTCCGGTGGGGCGTAGCTGCGGGCTTTTTAACGGTCATTTTTTCTTTAATTTCCTGGCAAATATCCCAAAACACCGTAAGGCCGGTTGGTTTTCACGCGCGTCCGACGGCGTTGCTCCCGCTCTATCTCTTTAACTTACTTTGCGTGGCGGCTTATATGTATATTTGTTACCGGGCGATCAAAGAATATCGCGACCAAAAATCAGGCGGCTATATAACGCTGGGCAAATGCATCGTTTTGGGACTATGGATCGGCCTGGTCGCCGGGCTTTTTGACGGCGCGTATGTTTTTTTGAGAAACGATTATATGCAAATACAACCTGATTCAAAAGAAACAGAGTTGCGTAAAAAAGCTCGGGACAAGCTTATTGAAAATGGTCAGTCCAGAGAATCCGCAAATCAGGCAATGGGATATCCCGACGGTTTATTCAGTATCTATCCATGGATCATTTTTATAAAAGTTGGGGGAGCGCTATTTTGTTTCCTGGGGTTTGTCGCCTACTCTTTTTTCACAGGGTTATTTATGCAAAGGCAACGGCCATATCAGGCGAAAATGAATTAAAAAAGCGTATGCAACAAATTATTTTAAAATATGGTATAATAGCGGGCGGCGCCTCCATCGGGGTCGCCCTCCTTTTTTATTTTGGGGCCAGGAACCTGCTCGTCGGAAGTTTTGGTTTTCTGCTGTCGGAGTGGATCGCGCTGGCGGCTTTGTTTTTTATGGCGGCCAAAGAAGCGGTTCGGAGCGGCCTATCCGGAAGGGCGACGCTGCGGGCGCTGTTCGCGGGTTTTGTTATATCGGCGGCGATTTATTTTGCGTTTGAATACGTTTTATATAACCGGATAGATCCAGCGCTGGGGGACCTGCAAAAAAGAGCGATGCAGGCCATGTTTGACGCCCATTTGGGCGCCAAAACGCCGAAGGAAATCAACGAATACCGGCAGGATATCGCCGCCGGTAATTTTCATACCGTCAGCGCGACCGTGATGGCAATGGCGCAGCGGCTGATTGGCGGGTTCCTGCTTTGCGCGGGCGCTTTATGGTTGGCGCGAAAACAGGCAGAAAACCGGGCGCCTTATTGAGTTTGAAGAAATAATGCGCCGCTGTAACAGAATACCTTAATTGCCCCCGGTTTATTAAGTTTGAAAATATAACGCGCCTGTATAATAAGCCGTTTCAATTGCCCCCGGTTTCAACCGGGGGTGGCTGAAAATAAACCTAATCAACGGCTTTAGCCGAATTTTGAGCATATTTTAGCTTCCGCTCTAATAAAATTTGGCTAAAGCCAGTGAAAATACTCTTGCAGACAAGTCCCCCTGTTTTAACCGGGGTCAATTAAAATACATTGTTCAAATGGCGCATTAATTAAGAAAACTCAATAAACCGGGGTCAATTAAAATACATTGTTTAAGCAAAAAGGCTGTTTTAAACAAACCAAATTTATTCAAACTCAATATATAATAGCTGATAGCTGATAGCTGATAGCTGATAGCTGATAGCTAATCTTAAAAGACATACATGGATATTTCGATTGTCATCCCGCTGCTGGATGAGGAAGAATCTTTACCGGAATTGGAGGCTTGGATTCGTAAAGTAGTGGAAGCCAATCACTTCACTTATGAAATCCTGTTTATTGACGACGGAAGCCGCGACGGTTCCTGGAAAATCATCGAGGGCCTTTCTAAGGCCAATCCCAACGTGCGCGGGATCAAGTTCCGGCGCAATTACGGGAAATCGGCGGCGCTGAACACCGGTTTTTCGGCTACGAAAGGCGACGTGGTGATCACGATGGACGCCGACCTGCAGGATAATCCCGAAGAGATCCCCGAACTCTATCGCATGATCAAAGAGGACGGTTTCGACCTCGTGTCCGGTTGGAAAAAGAAGCGCTACGACCCGCTCAGCAAAACCATCCCCACCAAATTATACAACGCCGTAACGCGGCAGATCAGCGGTATCCATAACCTGCACGATTTCAACTGCGGCCTAAAATCTTATCGGTCGGACGTGGTGAAAAGCATCGAAGTGTACGGCGAAATGCACCGCTATATCCCGGTGATCGCAAAATGGTCCGGCTACTCTAAAATAGGCGAAAAGGTAGTACAGCACCAGGAAAGGAAATACGGCGTCACTAAGTTCGGGTTAATGCGCTTCATCAACGGCCCTTTAGATCTGTTGTCGATCGCTTTTGTGAGCAAATTTGGCCGCAAGCCTATGCATTTTTTTGGAGTCATCGGAACCCTGATGTTTGCCATTGGCTTTTTCGCCGCAGCGTATCTTGGAATAGAGAAAATGTACGCTCTATCGCGCGGACTAAGCGCGCCGCTCATCGTGAGCAACCCATTATTTTATATCGCGCTGACGACGATGGTTCTCGGAACCATGCTGTTCCTGTCGGGTTTTCTAGCGGAACTGGTAGCGCGCAGTTCGCCTACGCGCAATCAGTACGTGGTGGAGAAAAGAGTTAATTAACGTGAGTTCGGAGATTTTTAGCGACCCTAATCATTTTTACCGATTTTAAGCGCTTTTGACGCTAACGAAGACGCTAAACTATATGTGGCGGCTTTGCCGCCGAAAGAATTCTTCGGACGCTCGCGTTAATTAAGGTCGTCGAGATGTATGACCAAAATGGGTTTAGTTGAATTCAATGCAACGTTTTGAGAGATACTGTAGTGCATGATATTTTGCCAGAAACTTCGTTTCCGGCTGACGAAAATCAGGCAGTCAATATTATTTTCATCGCTGTACCGGTTTAATTCTTCCACCGTATTGGAACTATAAATGGTCTTCATTTTGAAATCCACCGGAGGCGCGTCGTCACTAAACAGTTCGTCCCAAATTGTTTGAGAGAGTAAAAGATCGCCCTGCGGTCTTTCGCCTATGTGCACGAAATGAAGTTCGGCGTCCAGGCTATGCGCCCAATTAAGACTCTCCCGCACCATTTTATGCGTTGTGGTAGTGCGGTCGACGGCAAAAACAACGCGCTTGATGTGTTTCCACCGCGTATCCCGCGGAATAAGCAGTACCGGGCAGGCAGCCTGACTAGAGACCTCTAAGGACGCAGACCCAATAATTTTATCAATTAGATCCTGCAATCCCGTCATCCCCATGACAATCAGATCGAACGCTTTGCTATGCGACATTTCGACTAAAACGCTTACCGTTGTTCCCCGTATTATTTTCGTTTTCACCTGCGTCAGGACATGGGCGTTTGGAGACGTCCCCTCTTCTATAAACTGATCCATTGATTTCCGGATATACGCTTTGTTATTTTGGTCGTACATCGGAATGGTGATTTCAGAAGCCGAGGAGTGGGTCGGCTCAATATGTGCGACCGTGACGTGCGCGTCAAACACCTCTGCAAGCTTTTGAGCATAATCAAAGGCATTCTTTGCCGTCGCCGAAAAATCGGTCGGAACAAGGATGTTAGTTATACTTTTCATGATAAATTATTTATATCTAATAAGAAATTGAAATAATGATCTCTAATCATCCTGATGTATAACCAGAATCGGCAGGTTATTATGCCAGACCAATTCGCGGGTAGCGCTGTGATGCGTCAGATTATCCCAAAAGTCCCGTTGTTTTGTAACGACCACAATCAGGTCGGCGGCATTTATAGTAAAATAATGTTTTATGCCTTCCAAAATGGAGCCGCTTTCAATCCGTGTAACAAAATGTTTTACAGTGGGTTCTATCTCGTTTGCTATGAGCGCAATTTGATATACATGTTCGTCTTTAACAAAATGTTCGGGGGTTTGGATATGGATAAAATCCACGACTGCTCCGAAATGCTTTGCCCAATCCAGCGCCGTTTTAATGGAGTTACGATCCGTCGAATCGCCGGAAGCCGCATAAAAAATGCGATGGACGCCTTTAAATTGGGCGCCGTGCGGCACAAGCAAAACAGGGCAATGCGCGTCCCGCCCCACTTCGTCGGCGACGCCGCCCAATAGCCGGTCCAGCCATTTGCCCTCGCCCGTCGCGCCCAGCACGATTAAATCTACAGCAGGGTCTTCAGACAATTCTATCAATTCGTTCGGCACAAAACCAACCTGCGTTCGGTAAGTGGTTACAGGGCGGCTTGCAGTAGCAATCGCGCCGTCCTTATCATTTTCCTGTTTAACATATTTAGCCAAAAACCTGGCGTCGTCTTCCAGCGCCCGGTCGAATGGCGGCATATTGGTATAAATTGTCTGCTGCGCGTCAAGCAGGGTCGGCGTAAAAACGTGGACGACATGAATGGAAGCGCCAAAGGAATCGGCTATATGCCGGGCATATTGATAGGCGGCCCGTGCATTATCTGAATAATCGGTGGCGACGACTATTTTTTTTATGGTTTTCATATAAAATAATTTTAATAATTTAACCGGTTACCTGTTGGCTTTGATGGATATGATTGATGTGTAAAAGCGCAAAAGCGGGGCTCCAGCCAACGATGGCGGTGAAGATCCACACCGGACCTAAGGGGACCAGCATATAAAAAACGGGCGCTACATAATAGCCCAAAAAACCGCCGGCGATACAGACCAACATACCCGCGAAGTGGCGCGTAATGACGTCGACAATGTTCAGATTGCTCTCGAATTTCATAATCTTACGGATTAAAACGTGAATAAATTTTTCCTTTTTGAATCTGAAACAAAGGTCGGGAGTTATCAACAAGTTTGAAATGACCTGCGTCGCTATAAAGATTGATAGAAATCAGCGGTCGGCTTATGTCTGCCGTCGAAACTTTCGGCAACGGCATATTTAAGCAGGTCGATCATCGAAACCGTACCTACCAGGCGCAGGCTTTCCGGATCAACAACAGGCAACGCGTTAAACGAACGTCGAATAAAGACGTCGCAAACATGTTCAAACGTATCGTCGGGCAAAATAATGATTACGTCAGGGGTCATGATCTCAGCGGCCCGCGACGACGGCAAAGACCGGTAATGGCCGGTGATCGCTTTGAATCCGACCCATTGGTTCAGTTTTTTTAAGTCTGTTTTGCTGACCATGCCTACCAGACGTCCGTCGGAGCCCATCACCGGCAAATGCTCCAGGTTTTGCGTAACGAATAAATGTTCTATTTCAAGGACCGTAGTTTCGGGCGGTATAGCGACGAAGCGCTTATTCATCAGGTCGCGGATAGGTAAATGAAGATTCATGTTGTCACTATTGATCTAAAAAACTCTTTCATAAAAGCGAAGAGGGCGAGCGCGCCAAATTCAACCACAAAATTATCTTACTTACCGCCGAGAAACGATGATTTTAATCACACCAAAAGCTGATATTGATCCGGTACCTAAAAAGCAGGATGATTTTCAGGTTTTTTATTTTACATTTTATATTATACGGCAGTTGGCCGGCGTCCTGTTGGATTGTGCAGGCGGCTTGTTCTCCATCTCCATTTTAGTACTTCAAACCAAATAACAGAACCGAAACCCACGCCCATGCTGATAAATGATTGAGAAGAATTTAAAGATTCAAAGTGAAAAAACGACGTCAATGGCTTTACATAAAGTAGTAATGCTGTTATTACTACCGTGACGCCGATGATATACAAAACCAAATTGTTTTTATACTTTATGGTAGCGAGGACGGAATAATAAAAGGAGCGATTGACTAAGGTTAGAAATATATTAGCGGTTATCAGAGCTGTAAAAACCATTGTTCGGGTAAGCGCCTCGCCGAAACCCTGACGTACGGCGTACTGATAAATGATCAGCGTTCCCCCGGCAATCATTATTCCTTGTATAGCGCTTATTGTTAATTCATTCCAATTAAAAAAAGTACTGGTAAAAGGCCGCGGCTTTTGCGCCATGGCGTCTTTTTCCATTGGTTCATTCTCATAAATAATGGAACAAGTCGGCCCCATGATCAATTCTAAAAAGATAATATGTATGGGCGAAAAAATATTGGGATATACCCACCCAAAAGCCAGAGGAATAAATACGGTAAGCACAATGGGAATATGAATGGAGATAATGTACCGGATTGCTTTTTTAAGATTGGTATAGATTCTTCTGCCCATGGCGATAGCGTCTACCATTTTCGACAAATCGTCTTCCAATAATATCAACGACGCGGCTTCTCTCGCTATCTCTGTTCCTTTTTTACCCATAGCGACGCCAATATGAGCTGTTTTAAGAGCGGGCCCGTCGTTCACTCCGTCGCCTACCATCGCTACAATTTCGTTTTCAGCTTTTAAAGCATTGATAATTTTAAGTTTGGCGTCTGGGAACATTCGGGTAAATAAATAAGTATCCGCTACCCTTTGCTGCAATGCGGCGTCTGATAATTCCATCAGTTCATCGCCGGACATACTTTTTTCATACCCTTTGAATTCAATTTGTCTGGCAATAGCGATGGTCGTGCCGGCATTATCGCCGGTAACAATTTTTACTGCAATGCCTGCCGCATAGAAATCTTCCAATACGGATTGAATATTTTTCTTTGGCGGATCGTAAAAAGCGACGAGGCCTTTGAATTGAAAGGTAAACTCCTGTTGTTTAACGGGAAAATGATTCCCCTGAAAAACCGCTTCCCCGACGCCCAATACGCGATAGCCGTCGGACGCCAGCGTTTGAATGGCGGCCTCCATTTGATCTTTTTCAACACGCGTCAGGTTGGAAATCTTCATGAACGCTTCGGGCGCTCCTTTTGCGGCTATAATGCGTTTGCCAAGATCATTCTCGAACAGGTGGGTCATCATGGGCGGTTTGCCGCCTAACGGATATTCGTGAACCATTTGGTACTGCGGCCTTTCATCGGCCGGCATGATTTGAGCGTAGGCGTCGTGCAGCGCCGTGTCCATAGGGTCAAACGGAATAGGCTCGCTCGCCCACATAGCCAGTCGGATAAGTTCTTTTGCCTGATCGCTTAGCGC
>JBBRMZ010000169.1:0-10121 GCA_038230555.1 Chitinophagales bacterium | reverse complement strand
CGCTGCCGAAAAGCGTGACTCGAACCCTGGCGATAACCCTGTTCTAATTCCGCAAGCGCGGCGTCGCTAAAAGTAACGAATAACTTCCTTCCCATAAATACTGAATTTACGCGAAGATAAATATTATTAATTTATTCTGTGCCTTTACTTATATCTAAAAACCCGCTGCTAATTATTTCTCGCCTGGAAAGCCCGATTCAAATTTTGTTTTAAAATAGTTATACAACATTTGTTGTTCGTTCCCATATTCGCTGGAAGGCAGCATATCCAATAGTTCCGCCTGCGCCTGAATAAATTTGACGGTGAACAGATCCAGAATATCCGCCGCCAGCGCCGCCGCGTCGATGGTGCTGAATACGGCATCCTTGAGGTTTTCAGGCGCCGGCGCCAAATTTTTACCGCCAAATTGCTGAAAAATATTGAATAATCTATCCTTTGCCATCCCGTTGTTTTTAAAGCAAACGTAAAAAGTATAACGGCGTTAACGCTTTTTTGACAACCGGTTAGTTATCTCCCAGCGCCTCCACCAGAACGGCCAGGTGGTCGCGGCTCCTTTTGAGTCGCATTTTGACCGCCGACTCCCCTACCCCCAAACTTTCGGAAATTTGTTTAACGGACATATCATCCTGGTAACGCATCATCAACAAAATTTTCTCGTCCGGGCTGAGTTTTTCAAAAACGGTTTCGAGTTGAGTTAATTTCAGTTCCTGCAAGAGTTTATTTTCGAGGTTTTCTTCATCGGGCGACATATATTCGTATTCGCTAGCTCCGTAATCGTCGAAACTAATGCGTTTTTGTTTTTGCAAATAGTCCATACAGTAGTTGTACGTAATCGAATGCACCCAAAGCGAAAAAGCCGATTTGCCTTTAAAATTGTCCAGGTTCATGAATATTTTGACCATGATATCGTGCGTACAGTCTTTTGCCGCTTCCCGGTCCTTGATCAAACTGACGCATTTATGAAATATCTTGGCGCTATAGCGGTCGTAGAGCATCTCCAGCAACTGCTGTTCCCCATTTTTGAGCACCCGGTCGACGATCTCTTCGTCGGTCAGTTTCTCTACGCCCGGCTTTCCAAATTTAAAAAGCGCCATGTAAAAATTGCGTCCCTGAAAAAAGTTTGTTTTCGGGATTAAACCGCAAAAATAACCCTTTCTGCGGGATATTGTTCAGGGGCGGGTTTTCATTCTTTACATTCGCTTAATATTTTGAGATAGATCGCTTTTGCCTGTTGGTAAGTCTGCTGGGTCTTATAAAAAGATAGGAAGCTCCTTGGGGAACTTCCTATTTTATTATTTATGCGAACAATGGGTTGAAAAGTAGCAATAGCGGTTAAATTCCGGGCTACCTTTTGCGGATATTTAACTATAAACCATTAAGGATACAGCGTTTCTGGGTTACCTTTTAGTTCGACCTTTCCTCAGATTGAGCGCAGTCTGAGGGAGTGGTTATGCATGAATCAGATACGGTTCATGTACGGCTTATGTATGGCTTATATGTGACTCAAGGGGTTGACGGATATAATGATAAAGGGACGTCGGGGCCGGGATTTTCGGGATAAAAGGAATTCTATTCGCCTGTTATATTCACTTCCGGTTTCGGATCTATCGTCCCGGCGCCCTTTTTGGACTTTTCAACCCATTATTCGCATTATTTAGCTATATAATCGGTTTACTACGTTTGTTCAGCGCGGAACGCGGAACCTGCATATTTACACTGAGAAATCTGAGCGTTAGACCGTTTGCTCAACCCGCTTTTCTACTTCGACGGGCGCCGTCCGCATTGATTTCTTTTCAACGGGTAGGGAACAATACGTTTTCCCCCGATATTTCGCAGGAATGGGTTTACGTTTGATTTCTATACCTTCCCTGCGACGGGCGTCATAGAACTGATCAATTTTATAAAACGCCTGATCTGCCAATTTGTGGACGTCGTGCGGGATATAATTGGAATCGGTAACAATCGTTCCGTTTTTTAAAACGGAAAAATGAATAGAAGTGGCAGATTCTTCACCGGGCAGAACGCTTTGAGCAACCATAAAGAATCTCCTGGCGCCGTCTTCATTTTCTTCAAAGGCCCAATCCGTCTGGATTTGAAAACCGGTTCCTTCAAACGCTTTCAGCGTAGTTTGGACGGCATATGCCACGCTAAGTTCCTGAAAGCGCTTTTGAAGGGCTGTAGCTAATTCCGTCCCTTTCTCCGAATGAAAAGCGTTGTAATGAACGCGATCGCCTTTCACGATCAGGGCAATCTCGCCGTGTAGAAATTTTTCCGGACCGGTATGGTATACGATCAGATCGTCTTTATCCATCGTATATTTCCAACCTAATCGTCTGCATGCGTCAATTAACAGGAATCGGCGCATAATTGCCGGATTTCTTAAAAAAGTGGAAGATTCAAAACAAGACATAAGGATAATTTTAAATTTTAAAGGTATTTAATTTTAGTTGCGGCGTACATGGGCTCCCTTTCCAATCTTCAAAATCTGAATTTCAGATGGTAACAAATTTTTAACCGTTTTAATTGCCGCTTCCTAAAATTATTTTGCTTTTTTAGCGCTTATTAAACGTTAAATAGCGTGCTTACCCTTTTCGACAAAATTTTCATATTCCGGCGTCCGCTTTCATTTTCTTCCATGCATTGATCAGACTGTTTGTCGAACCGTCGAAGGCGGTCGTTTCTTCCTCGACCTGCAACGTTGGCAAAACAGCGCCCGCCAGTTGTTTGCCTAACTCGACGCCCCACTGGTCGAAGCTAAAGATGTTCCAGATAACGCCCTGCACAAATATTTTGTGTTCGTACATCGCAATTAGAACGCCGAGCGCCCGCGGCGTTAGTTTTTTAAAAAGAATAGAGTTAGTGGGCCTGTTGCCGCTGAATACTTTGAAAGGAATGATCGGCGCGTACTCCGATTCGGGCCTCCCCGATTTTTCAAATTCCGCGCGAACCTGCGCTTCCGTTTTGCCGTTCATGAGCGCCTGGGTCTGGGCAAAAAAATTGGACAGGAGCAGCTTATGGTGTTCTCCCATCGGATTGTGGCTGACGGCCGGAGCCAAAAAATCGCAGGGGATAAAGCGCGTTCCCTGGTGGATGAGCTGGTAAAAAGCGTGCTGACCGTTGGTGCCGGGTTCGCCCCAGATGACCGGCCCGGTTTGGTAATCAACCGGGTGGCCGTTCCGGTCTATGCTTTTACCGTTGCTTTCCATATTGCCCTGTTGAAAATAAGCGGCAAAACGGTGCATATACTGATCATAGGGCAAAATGGCCTCCGTATGGGCGTCAAAAAAGTTGACATACCATACGCCGATCAGAGCAAGCAGGACGGGTATGTTTTCGCGGTATGGCGCGGTTCTGAAATGTTCGTCCATTGCGTGCATGCCCTCCAGGATTTCGATAAAATGGTCGAAGCCAATATTCAGCGCAATACTCAGACCGATGGCGGAAGCCAAGGAATAGCGTCCCCCTACCCAATCCCAGAATTCGAACATATTTTGCGGATCAATCCCGAACGCGCGCGCCGCCGGTTCGTTCGTTGAAAGCGCGACAAAATGTTTGGAAACAAACGCTTCATCTTTGGCCTGTTCCAGGAAAATACGCCGCGCCGAATGGGCGTTGGTCATAGTTTCCTGAGTCGTGAACGTTTTTGAAGCGATGATGAACAAAGTCGTTTCGAGGTTGACTACTTTTAATACCTCCGTGAGATCAGTAGCGTCAACGTTAGATACAAAATGCGCGTTCAGACGCGTTTTATAGGGTTTTAAGGCTTCCGTCGCCATGACTGGGCCTAAATCTGAGCCGCCAATACCGATATTCACGACGTCCGTGATAGCTTTTCCGGTGTATCCCTTCCAGTCGCCCGAAACGACCTGCCCGCAGAATTTTTCCATTTTCGCCAATACCGCGTTTACCTCGGGCATGACGTCCTTGCCGTCCACCATGATGGGCTTATTCGACCGGTTTCTTAAAGCGACATGCAATACAGGCCGATTTTCCGTTTCGTTGATCTTTTCGCCCGTAAACATGGCCTCGGTCGCCTGTTGGAGGTGGCATTCATTGGCAAGTTCGATCAGCATTTTCAATTGCCCTTCGGTCAGCAGGTTTTTGGAATAATCGACCAGCATATCCTCGAACGTCGTCGAAAAATGCTGGAACCGGTGGACGTCCGTTTCAAACAGGGATGGAATGGACGTTTTTTTAGCGGCGACGCTTTGCTCGAGGAGTTTTTTCCAGGCGGCGGTGTGGGTTGGATTTATTCTTGGAAACATAAATGCAGGTATTCTTTAACGCAGGTAGTTTAAAGGGGTAAAAATAAGTGTATTTTTTACAATAATCGCCGTCGTTTTCCGTATATGAACAATAAAACTAAATCTCATATATGAATCGGATAATGAAAAAACGGGTATGGACGGCGGCGACCCTATTACTTACTTTTTTTTACGGTTTTGCGCAGACCGATACCCTCCTCACCGACAAACGCATCCGGGAAAAAGCGCTTAGCGATATCCAGAATACGCTAGATCAGAAAACTAAAGCGATCGATTCCACGGTTTCCAAACTGGATTACAAAGTAGATAATCTCGACAAAGCCATCAAGGCGTCGCGCAGCGCGACGGACAAAGCAGATAAACTTTTGGAACGCGTCCAGGCGCTCGAAAAACGGCAAACAACGGTGGAGGAAAACGAACTCAATCTCTACCAGGCCAATTACCAGGCGGCGGTCGTCAATCTTGTTTCGATGGACCGGGAGATCAAGCCGTTGCTGCTGTTCAACGTGACCAAAGGGTTTTTTACGTCGCTGACCGAAACGAGCAATCCAATGAATTATCCGGGCTACCAGGAATGGTATAACAAATTCAAGGCGTATGTCGAGCAGGAAAAAGGTAAGGACGCCAATTTACTGGTTCTTTCTAACCTGATGAAACTGGCGGGGGACGTAAGTAAAGGTACGCCTTTTGCAGGTCCTTTTGCACAGTCCATGTTTTTAGGGATAGGTACTTATATCAATAATCTGGGCTCTAAAAAGAAAGAAATGCGCGCGGAAAGCGAAAAAATGTTCATCCTGACCGCCAAGTTAACCCAGTTCACGCACGACAAAAACCTGATCGACAACGAATGGGAAGGAATCACGAAAGAATTACAAGGGTTGCAAATTTTTTACGATACTATACTTACGCAGAATCTTGGGCTGCTTAATATTCCAAAAGGTGAATTTTATTATCAATTTACGAAGGAATACGACGCCAACCGGCGCGCGCAATATTTACAGGCGCTATCTAAAAACGCATCCGAACTGGTCGCTTCAAAGCGGGTGTTATTGCCGAAAGACTGGAAGGAGCCGATCTATTATCAGGAAATGGATATACAGTCGCTGAAGTTGAGGTTCGGCAGGATCACTTTCCGGATCAGCGAAAATATGTCCAAATACAACGACCTGATTAAAAAATATAAATCCGATCCCGACCTCGGCGCTAAAGTAACGGGTCTGGAAACCAAACTGGCCGAACTCAAAGACCTGTTCGATAAAACCTTTGAGCCGACGGAATATATTAACTCCGCTACGCGGATGTTTAAAGTGAATTGATTTATTTGAATACCGTTATCCGGTTTCAATAATATGCGTAGTTTTGTGAAGGTCAATCATAGAACCGCGTTTAGTATGAAAAAACAAATAGCTCTTTTCCTCCTGTTTATAAGCTGCGGCTTATCCGCGCAAACGCCCGCCGGAAAAATAGCCGAACGGACCAAAAATATGAAATACCAGCCCGGCTATTTCAATTACTGGGTGGATACCTTACAGGGAAAAATTTGGCTGCTAGTCGATCGGTTCGATCAGGAATTTTTGTACGTCAATTCTCTTCCCGCCGGGATAGGTTCCAACGACCTGGGATTGGATCGCGGGCAGATTGGCGCTTCTCGCATCGTTTATTTTAATAAAGTCGGTAAAAAAATATTACTGACCCAGCCAAATTACGGCTATCGCGCCCTCAACGGAGCAAAAAACGAAGAGCGGGCAGTTAAAGAATCCTTCGCGCAATCCGTCTTGTGGAGCTTTAACGCGGAAGAGGAAGAAAGTGGTAAAGCGCTCGTCGACGCGACCGCTTTTTTTGTGCGCGATGCGCACGGCGTCGCCGACCGGATCAAAAACCTGAAACAGGGAAGCTATTCGTTCAACGAAGCCCGCTCGGCCATTTACGCGCCAAACACCCGGAATTTTCCGTTGAACAGCGAATTTGAAGCCACGATTACGTTTGTCGGCGGCGACGCGGGCCGGTTCGTGAACAGCGTAACCCCTACGCCCGAAGCTATTACCGTCCGGATGCACCATTCGTTTGTTCAGTTGCCCGACGCCGATTATAAGCCCCGAACCTACGATATTCGCAGCGGCTACGGCGGCTCGCTGTTTTTCGATTATGCCAGCCCAATCTCCGACCCCATTGAAAAAATATATCTCAACCGCCACCGGCTGAAAAAGAAAGACCCGGGCGCGGTAATGAGCGATCCGGTTCAACCCATTGTTTACTATTTGGATAACGGAACCCCCGAACCTATCCGTTCGGCCTTGTTGGACGGCGCCCGCTGGTGGAACCAGGCATATGAAGCGGCCGGGTATCGGAACGCTTTCCAAGTACAAATTTTGCCCGACGGAGCCGACCCGATGGACATTCGCTATAATATGATCAACTGGGTGCACCGCTCGACGCGGGGCTGGTCCTACGGGGCGTCCATCGACGACCCGCGAACGGGAGAGATCATCAAAGGCCAGGTGACGCTCGGCTCGCTCCGCGTCCGGCAGGATTATTTAATTTTTACCGGCTTGCTTTCCCCATATGAAACCGGCAAACCGGCGCCCGAAACTATGAAAATCGCCGCGTTGCAACGGCTGCGGCAGCTGGCGGCGCACGAGGTAGGTCATACGCTGGGCCTGATGCATAATTTTGCTTCCAGCGCCAACGATCGCGCTTCCGTCATGGATTATCCCCACCCCGTCGTTTCGCTCAATGACAAAGGAGAAATGGATTTTTCAAAAGTCTATACCAACGGGATTGGCGACTGGGACAAAAGAGCAATTCTTTTTGGCTATCAGGATTTTCCGGCGGGCGCTAACGAAGCGGTCGAACTAAACAAAATACTGGAAGAAAATACCGCGCGGGGAATGCTATACATTTCCGACTACGACGCCCGCGCCGCCGACGGCATGCATCCTTCAGCGCACTTATGGGATAACGGAAAAGACGCTGCCCAGGAATTAAAAAATATGCTCGCGGTGCGGCAAAAAGCGCTGGAACGATTTTCCGAGAAAGCGGTTCCGGTCGGGACGCCTATGTCAAAATTAGAGGATTTGCTCGTTCCCGTTTATCATTACCATCGCTACCAACTGGAAGCGGTTTGTAAATTAATTGGCGGCATGAATTACAGTTATTCGGTGCGCGGCGATAAACAACCGACCCCTGAAATTTTGCCCGCCGATATGCAGTCCAAAGCGCTGGATGCGGCGCTTGATTGTTTGGACCCGGAGGTGTTGACCATCCCGGAAAGAATTCTGCAAATCATTCCGCCCCGTCCGCCGGAATATTATGGCGTTGGCGAACTTTTCCCGAAAAGATCGGGCATGAACCTTGACCCCTTGGGAGCTGCGGAAGCACTAACCAATTATGAATTTTCTTTTCTATTCAACGCTCAACGCGCTAACCGCCTCGTTTCTTTTAAAGCGCGGAAAAATACCATCGGTTTTGACGACGTGACAGACCGGCTGATCGACCGCGTTTTCAACGCTCCCATTCAATCGGGTCTTTCAGGGCAGGTACAAATGCAGACGCAGCAATTGATTATTTCCTGGCTGACAGTGTTAAACGGATCAAATAGCGCCAATTACGAAGTTAAAGCTATTTGTCTCGACCGCCTCCAATCCATTAAAAAAATGATGGAAAGCCGTTTACAAGCGAGCGACGCCAACAAAGCGCATTACGAATACGCCGTAGAAAGGATCAATAAACCCAAAGACGTCCAATTGCCGGTCGCTATCGAAATCCCGCCCGGTTCGCCGATCGGTTGTGAAGAAGCCGACGGCCCGGACTTTTAAATTAGAAAAAACCGTTTACATTGCGACGGCGAGCGAATATTTTTCGTTAAGAGGGTATGAAAAAGAAAATCCTGGTTTATTGCTTTCTGCAATTGGCGGTTTGCAGCCTTATCGCGCAGCAAACCGACACGGTGAAAGCGGTGGTTGTTGTCGACACGCTGATCAACGACTCGGTTTCGGTCAAAGAGATTTCCAAAAAAGAAGGATATCCAATACCGCGGAAAGCATTTTTCTTATCGCTGGCTTTTCCGGGCGCGGGGCAGGTATATAATAAAAGCTATTGGTATTTCAAATTGCCGATAATTTATGGCGGCGCGGCGGCGGGTATATATGTGCTCAATTTTAACAAAAAAAACTACTCTTTTTACCGCGATCAATATTACGCGCGGGTTAACGGTTTACCGACCGCCGATCCGGCGCTTGCGGGGGCGCAAACACAGTCCATTAAAGATCAGCGCGATTTCTATTTTAAAAATCTTCAGCTATCGTATATTTTATTCGGGGTAGGATATTTGCTTGTGGCCGCAGAGGCTTATACGACCGCGCATTTGGCCCATTTTGACGTGAGTAACAACCTATCGTTACAACTCAAACCAGTTTTCCACACGATGCCTGACGGCGCCGGCTCAACCGGCGCAGGGCTGGTTTTAAGCTGGTAGCGGTTTTATAAATCCGGATAAATATGATAAAGATCTTTAATGCCGTCCTTTTTTGTTATTTGTTTTTATCAGCGCCTGTTCGCGGGCAAGTTTATTTGGATAGCGCCCGTTACCAGGTAATTCCTATCCTGCAAACCCAAAATTTTTATCTCGACAGCCGTATCGTTTCTACCTTCAACGGGCGTTCCCGGATTAGCCTTCCGTTCAATCTTCCTAAAGGAACCGTCCGGTGGTTCTATTCCTTTTCGGCGTTTGCGAGTAAAAATGAGCCGCTGGAATGGGTCGGGTTGGCGGGCCAATTATCGCGCCTAATCGACAAAACCGGCGTTTCTGCTTTCCTGATCGACCAATTGATCAAACCGACCGGCACTGCTGCTTGCGATGTTTTTGTGTTCGATTCTACCTTCCAAAAGAAATTTGAGGAACGGGATGAGAAAAACTGGTCTTACGACCCCAATAGTTCCCGCGTAAATATAACCTCAGGGATCGTGGAAGGAGCCATGACGGAAAAACCTGGCATGATCGGATTGAGCAATCCGGGTTTCAAAAGCGGCGTCAATGTCCGTATCGAAGTTACTGCCATCGTTGAAAAACCTAAAGAAACAGACGTCGAAAAAGTGGCAAGGTTGTCTGCGGTTATTGATACTATGGAATCCAAAAATCGGCTGGCAGAAGCGATTGCCGCGCAGCATGAGATCATCGCCTTAGGTTACGGAAAAGCGACCAATTTTATCCAGATCAGCAAAGACCTATTGTTTATTAAACAAATGGAAGAAGCCGGCAAATATATTGATCAGGGACTGACCGCTTATCCCGATATTTTTCAACTTATCGCCCTGCAGGCTCATTATTTTTTGTTGACCAATCAATACGAACGGGCGGAAAATATTTACCTGAGATGCCGGAATCAAAAAATATCCGAAACACAAAACTGGGAAAATCTGGTCGACAATGATTTTAATGAACTGATTAAACATGGCGTTTATTCCTCTTCATATGCTAATATTCGCAAAAAACTGAAAATAGAATGAATCTTTAAGATTTGTCCCAAAAATGGGGCGGTTCTAATATAGTTCTGAGTCCTTAAATAAAAAAGCGCTATGAAAATTCATTTCACAGCGCTTTTTATTGGCTTATATCTGTTCAATCAGTTACTGTTTAAATTCATCTTTATTTTCTTCTCCAGATCTGTAACGGTTTCTTTAAAAATAGCGTCCGTATCCAATAGATCCTGCACCGCTTTGCAGGAGTGTATAACCGTGCTATGGTCGCGACCTCCAAAGTTTTCCCCAATGTTTTTTAGCGAAGCGTTGGTCATATTTTTTGCCAGATACATGGATAATTGCCGGGCAATGACGATGGACCGTTTACGAGTTTTACTT
>JBBRMZ010000168.1:0-10166 GCA_038230555.1 Chitinophagales bacterium | reverse complement strand
GCGCGTTCGGCTGTAATGGGTTCTGATTGAAAATATTTTCAAAAAGCTGGTAAACGTCCGGCAATAGTTCCTTAAACCGTTGCGGAAAAGTAAAAAAATGATGTATGGCGACCGGGACTACCCCTACGTCCGGCAGATTGATACGCGATGCAATTTTATATTGCGACATGGAACTAATCATTTCCAGATTTTGCCAGATATGCCGGCCTAATTGCGGCAAAACAATCTGCGGATTTTTAAAAATGAACGCCTTTGAATATTCATGCAGACCGATGCTGTAATAATAACCGGGGTTGATAAAGCCCTCCATTAATGCGTCCGCTGAAAATAAAATAACGCCGTCCTGCACGTACGTCTCCGACGTATGAAAATATTGCGGATACTGCGGGGAAGGAAAAGGCGTAGGGTAAATAATAATATGTTCAAACGGATTCATCATAAAGTCCGGCAACCCGAACGTTAGTTGAACGGCGCAGGCCGCCGCCGCCGCTTTCAGATCTTCCGGCACGTCGCTCCGCACCCGGACGTCCTCGCTGGGCGGCGCAGGTCGCATAAATTCATTGCCGACCGTGTATAGCGACAGGCGGCTCCTGAATTTTTGCTTGTTTTCAGTAGTCAGGTTCTGATAAAATAAAAATCGCTCCTCGATAAAGCGCCTGATTCCCTGGCTTAATTCCGGTGGATTTTTTAAGTAAAATTGCCAATCAATCTGAGGACTCATCACATAAACGCCTGCGCAAAGCGCAAAGGGAAAAGCGGCGTATAAAGCGTAGCCGCCTTCGCCGTCTTTCATAAAAGAGAATGCTAAGACGACCAGGGTAATCAGTAATAAAGGATAAAGAAAATACTGATGGGGTTTAAATCTTGTCATAAATCCTATGCGTCAATAAAAATGAACTTTTAAAAAGAATAAAAATGGCCTTTCCACTTGCAAAATATAAAAAAAGGAGTAATTTTGCGCTCGCTTCCAAAAGCTTAGGTCGGCGTCCTAGCTCAGTTGGTAGAGCAAAGGACTGAAAATCCTTGTGTCCGCGGTTCGATTCCGCGGGACGCCACACAAATTTGCCTTCAGGCAAACAAAAAAATTCGGTTTCGGGACAAAAACTGCTTTTTCCGGATCATATATATACGTTCTATAAATGGTCTGTAGGTTTTTTAAAGAATACCGGAAAATGTTAAATTAGTTGGAACGTATTTAAAAAGAGTTTTACCGGATGAAGGTAAAACTCTTTTTTTATATCATACTTTTATAACGTACAGAATGCGGCTTTTATTTTTTAACCTCTTTTTATCATAACTCATCCCTATTTTGGAGCACAGGATTAAAATTGCCATTCAAAAATCAGGTAGACTAAGCGAGGATTCTATCCAGTTGCTCCGGGAATGCGGCGTCCACTTCGACGGCGCCGGAAAAGGCAGCCTCGTAGCGCCCGCGTCCAACTTTCCGATCGACGTTTTATACCTCCGCGACGATGATATCCCGCAATATATACAGGATGGGATCGCTCACGTCGGAATAGTCGGAGAAAACGTTTTAATTGAAAGTCGCGCCAGTATAGACGTCGTAAAACGGCTGGATTTCGGCAAATGCCGGTTATCCCTGGCCGTGCCGCGAGCGGCGGAATATGCGGGACTCGATTTTTTTAACGGCAAAAGAATAGCCACTTCATACCCCGTAATCCTCGACGATTTTTTAAAAAATAATGGGTTGCGCTCGGAAGTACACACCATAAGCGGCTCTGTGGAGATCGCGCCAAACATCGGTTTAGCGGACGCCATTTGTGACCTTGTGAGTTCAGGCAGCACGCTGCTGAGCAACGGCCTCAAAGAAGTGGAGGTCATTCTGAAATCGGAAGCCGTCATGGCTGCTCATCCGAATTTAAACGACGCGCAAAAAAATATACTACGCCGGCTGCTGTTCAGGATCGACGCCGTCCGGACGGCCATAGCAAACAAATACATTATTATGAACGTGCCGGACGAAGCTTTGGACGCCGTCCGCTCCGTATTACCGGGCATAAAAAGCCCGACGGTAACGCCGCTTGCCGTCAAAGGATGGAGCGCCATGCACTCGGTCGTCAGTGAAACCCATTTCTGGGAGATCATCGACGAATTAAAAAGACTGGGCGCTCAGGGAATCCTCGTCGTACCCATCGAAAAAATGATCGTTTGAGCAGGTATTTTTGTACAGCATAAGGAAAACAACAGATTGAAAACGCATACGAATGAAAATCTTTTATCACCCCGACAAAGAAGAATGGCCCGCTATATTGAAACGACCGGCGTTTGAGGTCGCCGCACTGAGGGAAACGGTCGGAAAAATTCTGAAGGACGTGCAAACGCAGGGGGACGCCGCCGTCCTGGCATATAGCCGCCAATTCGATCTGACTAGTTTCAACGACCTTAGCGTCTCTGCGGAAGAACTTGATGCTGCGGCCTCCCGGCTTGCGCCCGCTCTTAAAACCGCCATCGAAACCGCTTACCGTAATATCCTGAAATTTCACGTCGCTCAACATGCCCCCGTTCAAACCATAGAAACGATGGAAGGTGTTTTTTGCAGCCGCAAAAGCGTCGCCATTGACCGCGTGGGACTATACATACCCGGTGGTTCCGCTCCGCTGTTTTCTACAGTTCTGATGCTGGGAGTGCCTGCGAAATTAGCAGGTTGTCGCCGGATCGTTTTGTGCACTCCGCCCGATAAAACCGGTCAGGTTCATCCCGCCATTTTGTTCGCCGCGCGCTTGGTCGGGGTCGACGCAGTTTTCCGCGTTGGCGGCGTACAGGCGATCGCCGCGATGGCTTACGGAACGGCCACCGTCCCGAAAGTTGATAAAATATTTGGGCCGGGAAATCAATATGTGACGGCGGCTAAACAACTGATCCAGGCCGAAGGCGTCGCCATCGATATGCCCGCCGGACCTTCGGAGGTCATGTTGATTACCGACGACGAAGCTAATCCCGACTACGTCGCGGCGGATCTTCTTTCCCAGGCTGAACACGGCCCCGACAGCCAGGTCATTTTAATTTCCCTAAGCGCCCGCCTGGTCGAGGAAACCCTGAAAGCGCTTGCTCGCCAGATCGAAACGCTTCCCCGCAAAGAGATTGCCGTAAGAGCCATGGCGAGCAGCGCAGCCGTAATTATCGACGGAGCAAAAGCGGCTATGGAAATGGCCAACGAATATGCCCCGGAACATTTAATTTTAGCGACCAAAGACGCCGAAACGATGGCGGAAGGGGTCGTCAACGCCGGTTCGGTTTTTATCGGCGGCTATTCGCCGGAGTCAGTAGGAGATTACGCTTCCGGAACCAACCATACGCTGCCAACCAACGGTTACGCGCGGGCGTACAGCGGCGTCTCGCTGGATAGTTTCGTCAAAAAAATCACTTTCCAGCGTTTAACACCCGACGGCCTCCGGGCTATCGGGCCGACCGTTATGGAAATGGCGCGCGCCGAATTATTGGAAGCGCACGCCCGGGCGGTAGAAATACGTTTGAAGGATTTATAAATTATACTCATTTTATGATCTCTTTATCAAATCTGGTTAGAAAGAATATCTGGAATTTAATCCCTTATTCGTCAGCCCGCGACGAGTTTTCCGGCGAAGCCGACGTATACCTCGACGCCAATGAAAATCCTTTCCCCAACGAGGGCCTCAATCGTTATCCCGATCCCATGTCCCGGGACGTTAAAAATAAATTAAGCCTTTTAAAACAGGTCCCCTCCGACCAAATTTTCCTGGGCAACGGCAGCGACGAGGTGGTCGATATTCTGATCCGTATTTTTTGCGAACCCGGGCTGGATCATATTATTACGTTGCCGCCCACCTACGGCATGTACCAGGTCAGCGCGGACGTAAACAATATTCTCATCAAAAAAGTCCTGTTAACCGACGATTTTCAGCCGGTCGTTCATGAAATCCGCGCTGCTACCAACGAACATTCTAAAATTTTATTTATTTGCACGCCCAACAACCCGACGGGCAATCAAATTAACGTTTCGATCGTAGAGGAACTTTTAAATACTTTCCCCGGCATAGTTGTCATCGACGAGGCGTACTCGGATTTCTCTTCCGAACCCAGTTGGAGCGCTCGTTTAGACGCCTACCCGCAGCTCGTCGTCATGCAAACCTTTTCAAAAGCCTGGGGGCTGGCGGGCATTCGTCTCGGAATGGCTTTTGCCGGCAAAGAGATCATTGATCTAATGAATAAAGTAAAACCCCCTTACAACGTCAACCTGCTTACCCAGGCGGCAGCGCTGTCAGCGCTCGACCATCCCGAACGAATGGAATCAGATAAAGCGGCCATTTTGAAACAGCGTGTTCAACTCGAAAGCGACCTGAAAACAATTCCGTTTGTTCTAAAAGTATATCCTTCCGACGCTAATTTTTTACTGGTCAAAGTTGCGGACGCCGATCGTGTATATCAGTTCCTGGTTAGTCGCGGCGTGGTGGTCAGGAACCGTAATACCGTTCCGCGTTGCGAAGGTTGTCTGAGGATGACCGTCGGAACCCCGGAAGAAAACGAGCGCCTGATGACCGCGATGTATAGTTTTTTTAATTCCTGATTATTCGCGCCGCCGGAGAAAGATTTTGCATTTACTGTTTTGCTTTTAACTTTAACGGCTTTTCCTGATTATATTTGCCCTGCATTACTTGCTCATCCCTCATAACCCGTTTCCTTAATGAAAAAAGTCCTGTTTATCGACCGCGACGGCGTATTAGTGGTCGAGCCGCCTGTCGACAGACAATTGGATAGTTTTGAAAAACTTGTTTTCTATCCCAAAGTTTTTCAATATTTATCTCGTATCGCTAAGGAGCTGGATTACGAATTAGTTATGGTCACTAACCAGGATGGTTTAGGAACCGCCTCCTTTCCCGAGCATACCTTCTGGGGACCGCATAATTTATTGGTCAATACCCTGGCTGGCGAAGGGATCGTGTTCAAAGATATGCTGATCGATCGCACTTTTGAAAATGAAAACGCTTTTACCCGTAAACCCGGAACGGGAATGTTAACGGAGTATATGAACAGCATGGCCTATGATATGTCTGCCTCTATTGTGATCGGCGACCGTGCAACGGATCTGCAGCTTGCTAAGAACTTGGGGGCTAAAGGAATATATATAGGAGAAAATCCAGGACAGATCGAGGAGAAAGGGTTAAGCGATACCTGTTTGCTCTTTACCCAGGATTGGGGCGAAATTTACAGATTCCTCAAACTGGCCAACCGCAGCGCGCGCGTTCAACGAACGACCAAAGAAACCGATATTCTGGTCGAACTTCTACTTGACGGAACCGGTAAATCCGACGTCCATACCGGCCTCGGCTTTTTTGACCACATGCTCGACCAGCTTGCCCGGCATTCCGGCTGCGACCTGACTGTGCGGGTAAAAGGCGATCTGCACATCGACGAGCACCATACCATCGAGGACGCCGCCCTTGCCCTGGGCGAAGCATTTTACGACGCCCTGGGAAATAAATTAGGGATCGAGCGCTATGGTTACGCTTTACCCATGGACGATTGTCTCGCCCAGGTGGCCATTGATTTTGGCGGCAGGAGCTGGCTGGTATGGGAGCCCGCCTTTACGCGCGAAAAGATCGGCGATATGCCGACCGAAATGTTTTTCCATTTTTTTAAATCTTTCAGCGACGCCGCCCGCTGCAACCTGAACATTAAAGCCGAAGGCGTCAACGAGCATCATAAAATAGAAGCCATCTTTAAAGCCTTTGCCAAATCCATTAAAATGGCTGTCCGTCGAGATGAAAATAATATGCAACTGCCCACTACTAAAGGCGTCTTATAAATAGTTTTACAATTTTCCAATTATCAATAATATGATGAAACGCATAAAAAAAACCGCGCTCAGCGCTTTTTTCTTAACCCTGATCTTCTTTGTCGCACAGGGACAAAAACCAATGGACGCCGATTCGGTTTTTATCCGCAGCTTACATGAAAAAGCGCTGACGCAACTTTCTTCCTACAACTGGCTGACCGACATCTGTACTAAAATCGGCGGACGACTCAGCGGTTCCCCGCAGGCGGCTAAAGCGGTAGATTTTACTAAAAAAATCATGGACAGTTTAGGGTTGGACGCTGTCTGGCTGCAGCCCTGCATGGTGCCTCACTGGGTGCGCGGCGAAAAAGAAGTAGTAGAAATGACGGGTTCGCAAAGCGGCAAAACGCCGTTACACGCGCTCGCGCTGGGAAATTCCGTCGGGTCGCCCGCTGCCGGTGTATCCGGCGAGATCGTGGAAGTAAAAAGCCTGGACGAG
Source organism: Chitinophagales bacterium (assembly GCA_038230555.1). Lineage (GTDB taxonomy): Bacteria > Bacteroidota > Bacteroidia > Chitinophagales > Saprospiraceae > JAAFJT01. The sequence continues at coordinate 3,894 of JBBRMZ010000168.1, read as the reverse complement.
GTGGACCGCCTCGGCGAAAAAGTTCGCGGCAAAATCGTTTTTTATAACCGCCCGATGGACCCGACCAAACTGGAAACCTTCCAGGCTTACGGCGGAGCGGTTGATCAACGCGGATCTGGGCCTTCGAGGGCGGCAAAATATGGCGCCGTAGGCGTTATGGTGCGTTCCATGAATTTAAGGCTGGACGATTTTCCGCATACCGGCGCGCTGAATTATAAAAAAGACGTTCCGCAAATTCCCGCCGTCGCCATCAGTACCAACGACGCCGAGAAACTCAGCGCGGCGCTGAAAAAAGAAACCGTACAAGGCTATATCAAAACAAACGCGCAAATGCTACCCGACGCTCCTTCTTTTAACGTCATTGGAGAAATTCGCGGCAGCGAACATCCCGAAGAAATCATCGTGGTCGGCGGCCATCTGGACTCCTGGGATCCCGGCCAGGGCGCCCAGGACGACGGCGCCGGCTGCGTACAGTCGATGGGCGTGCTCCAGTTAATGAAATTATCCGGTTACCGACCCAAAAGGACAATTCGGTGCGTGTTGTTCATGAATGAGGAGAATGGTAGCGCGGGCGCCGACGCTTACGCTGCGGCCTCGAACCTGAAAAAAGAAAAGCATATTGCAGCCGTAGAATCGGACGCCGGCGGATTCACCCCGCGCGGTTTCTCTTTCGACGGAGAGCCGGACGTGCTGAGAACCGGCTTTGCGAAAGTCGGGAAATGGTCCGGGCTGATGGAGCCGTATGGTTTGCGTTTTAAAAAAGGAGGTTCAGGCGCCGATATTGGCCCTTTAAGAAGCCAGCAGCCCCTGCTGATCGGGTTCGAGCCAGATTCGCAGCGCTATTTTGATTATCACCATACGGCCATCGATACCATCGACGCCGTTAACAAAAGAGAACTTGAGTTGGGAACGGCGGCGATCGCATCGCTTGTATATCTGATCGATAAATACGGCTTATAAAAATAAATGCTTTTATCCTGATGGTTGAGAGTCAATGAATCAGGATAAAAGCTGAAGGCTGATAGCTTTTATATATCCGAATAATCGGTCGGGAACAAAAACATCATATCGATGTGCGAAACGTTGTGCTGGTATTCCGGCAAAGCGGATAATTTTTTCCATTCCGGGGCGTCCTTAAAAGCGTCCCAATGTTTATCGCGGTCCGCTTTGTTTTCGAAAGAGGTCATGTACATCAGATTGGGTTGTTTGGAACCGTATAACACTTCGCCGTAAAAAACAGCGTTGAAATGAAGCCGGTTAAATAGTTTCACTTCGCCGCCCTCGTTGAACATTTTCACCTTATTGCGATAGAGGTTTTCTGTGGGACCTTCGTAACTGCGCAATTCATAGACCCGGTTCGATTTTGGAGAGGTCAGGGCGGGAATTTGAAAAGTAGGCATATCGGGAAAAGCCCTTAACAGGATGGTTTCCATCCGTTCAAATGCCGGGGCGTCATACGTAGTTTCTAAAAATGATTTGCCCGCAGTTTTGTACGCGGCGTCGTTTGCCAAAGCGCTTTCTAAGCGGTAGCCCTGGTCGGCGGAAGAAAGGGGAAGAAATACGTACACTTTTTTCCCAAAATTTGAGGTGTCATAATCGACTGGTTTGAAAACGCCCGCCGATTTAATCCCTGCCCGGCGCAGGGCGGGTAAATAAGCGTCTTTTAAAAACTGGTCCAACCGGTCTTCCTGAACCTTATTTTTGATGTGGTAAATTTTGATCTCGTAAAAAGATCGGGTCGGCGCGGGTTTTGCCGAAGCCCCTAAACAGGATAAGAGGAAAAAAGCCGACATGGATAAGCAGGTTATGCGGTTCATCTTTAAAGATTTTAAGCGTAATGAGATAAAGGTATTTGTATTGACTCTGGCAAAAATATGTTTTTTACAGACAACCGAAACAAATTTATTGCGTTTATGAAAAGCTTATCCGGCGCGCGTTTCTCAATACGGATATTTTAACGCCCAACGCTAAAAATGATTTACCGTTTTCCTTTGTTTATGTCTGTGTTGAAAACTGAATAATATAATATGTCTACCCACCATACGCCTCAAATATTTCAAACTACCTCGTCCGCGCGCTGGCAAAGAGTAAAAGGAGGACTCCGTATTTTCTTATTTTTAGGATTGCTGCTCGCCGGTTCCTTTATTTTCAATATTCGCAATCCTGATCAGCCTGCCAAAACAAAATTGAGCGAGGCCGAAGGCAACGACCGGTATAAAAAAATATTAAACCCTAAAAACGGTTTTGTTTTAACCAATAAGGCAAATAAAGAATATTCCGGTTTCCGGCAATATATAGACGGTAAAATAAAATACGACCGCTATAAAAAAACGCCCAAAGCCGATACCCTCCACGGTTTCCCCTGCCCGATCCGCGCCGCTTTTTACGTAGCCTGGGATGCGCAGGCGCGCCGGTCTTTGAAGGCCAATATTTCCAATCTGAACATGGTTTTGCCCGAGTGGTTTTTCATCGACCCGGGTGCGGATACGCTGCGCGTGGATATCGATCCGCGCGGCCTGGCGCTGATGCGGGGGTCTGGCGTCCGGATTGTTCCCATGTTGACCAACTATGTAACGAACGGTTTTGACGGCGACGCCCTCCACCGGATCCTTTCCAGCCCGGCCAAGCGCGCTAAACTTATTGAAACGCTCGCAGTCGTCATTGAAAGAGAAAAATTTACAGGGATCAACGTAGATTTTGAAGAGATCAAGGAAAAAACCAACGAACCGCTCGTCCAGTTTCAAAAGGAATTGTACGAACGTTTACATCCGGACGGATTTATGGTCACACAGGACGTCATGGTCTTCAACGAAGATTTTAATTACCGGGAGTTATCAAAAGTCAACGATTATTTATTCGTGATGGCCTACGACCAGCACAGTTCCGAAACGAAACCCGGTCCTATTTCCGAGCAAAAATGGATTGAATCCGCCATTGATAATATTGCTAAAGATGTTCCTTACGAAAAATTGGTGTTGGCCATTGCCGGCTACGGCTACGACTGGGCAAAAGATTCCCAGGGCGTCGAAGTGACTTTTCAGGAAGCGCTGTCGATTGCGCGGGAAAATCCGGAGGCCGTCGTTGATTTTGACAACAACAATTACAACGTTAAATTCGAATATAACGACGATAACGACGTTCCGCACCAGGTATATTTTGCGGACGCGGCGACCAATTTTAACAGCCTGCGCTATGCGACGGAGGCCGGAATGAGCGGCGTCGTGATCTGGCGGCTTGGCTCCGAAGACAGCCGTTTATGGAAATTTTATAACAAAGACATGACCCGAGAGGGACTGGCGCACTTTAATTTCAATGATTTTGCGCATATTGAAGCTAGCAATGCCGTTGATTTTGAAGGCGAAGGAGAAATTATTGAAGTGAAGAGTATGCCCCAGATGGGCAGGATAACGCCGGAGGTGGATTCTGCGGAATTACTCATCACCGAAGAAAAATACGACAGTCTTCCTTCTATGTTCGTTATCCAAAAATATGGGAAAGCGGACAAGAAAATGGTCTTGTCTTTCGACGACGGACCTACCGCCGAATATACGCCGCGTATCTTAGATATTTTAAAAAAGGAAAATGTACCCGCGTCGTTTTTTATTGTAGGCGTCAATGCAGAGCAAAATATTCCGATCGTCCGGCGCGAATATAGAGAAGGTTACGAAATAGGGAATCATTCGTTTACCCATCCCAATATTGCAGAAGTTTCAGAAAGCCGCGCTTTTTTAGAACTGAAATTAACGCGTCTGCTCATCGAATGCGTGACCGGGCATTCGACCATCATGTTCCGTCCGCCTTACAACGCCGACTCCGAACCGGAAACCATGCAGGAGCTTTTGCCGGTCGCGCGAAGCCGGGAAGACAATTATATTACGGTAGAAGAGAATATCG
>JBBRMZ010000167.1:0-10186 GCA_038230555.1 Chitinophagales bacterium | reverse complement strand
ATTGTGACAGCGTTTTTTGTTCCCGAAGCGCTTCCAGGGCAACTTTTGCTTTAAAAGCCGCAGTGTGTTTACGACGCGTTTTCTTTTCCATTTTAGACAGATTTTAGATGATAAAATTATACATTTTTCACCTTAACTCGATGTCCTATTTTTGGGGAGTATTATAGGCAATGATAGAATATTAATATTAAATAAAGAAAGACGCCGTTTATGATGAAGTTTAAAAATCATGGAAAATGAGAAAAGAGATCATTGCTGAGAATTTTAAAACCTTGCCTCCGGAGGTTAAATAATTGTTGATACAATGGTTGAAAAAGATAATTTTCCAACAGACAATCTTGCGGAGGTGGTGGGTTACGAATTTGTAGTTATCTGGTTTGATAAACTGAAACGGTTGTTTATATTTAGCTTATCCTATCAGGGGCCGGAAAAATACGTGGACCAATCGTTTTCTCGCTAATTGGAAATGCTTGCAGCTATGTTTTTGACAATGTACAATGTTCAGAATAGATGAATAGATAAAATTGCTCCGTTAGTCTGAATTTGCAGACCAACGGAGCGTATTTTATATTAAGGATGTTTAGTTAAATTAGCGATATATTTGTCCTTAAAAAAGCGATGAATAAATTACCGGTTTACGTCTCGGAATCATATTTTGAGACGTATATTTTACCATGTTTAATTCATAAAAAGCATCATAATCGTCAAAAAGTAAGTAGCGCTATATTTTCAACACCATTCTATAGGTTTTGAAATCAGGCTGCTCGTGGAGGAGTTTAAAGCCTGAAAATCAATTAGTTACTTGGCAAAAAAGTTATTATCACATCACTATGCTAAATGGTCAAATGACGGCAGTTTTAACCGTTTGTTTGAATCCTCCCGCGCTCCAATTTCTGATAAATTGGCGCTGGAATGTTTGCAATTGGCCGGTACTCACATGCCTGCAAAAAAAGGGCCCAAAAGGGAAATATCAGGGTCGAAAGAGCGCCAAAACGGTTAATAATCTATTGCTTTGCTATAACAAATATAATATTTTATCTATTTCAGACTGTATAGACGGTCATAATCACGATAGTTTTGAAATCGTTGAAAACGTGAAAACCATGATAAAATCCTTGGATAGACAGCCCATTAATTATGAGTACAGTCATTTGAATGCGGATTCGGGTTTTGACGTCAAAGTTTTTATGGAATTTATCGAAAAACAAAAAATAATTGCGAACATCAAGCAAAACAAACGAAATAGCAAGAAAAAAGAACGGGGATATCGATATATAAGCGATCTCATTTACGAAAACCGTTTCAAGACAGAGGTCGTATCTGCATGGTTAGACGCCTATAAATGGATTCTAATCAGATTAGAGGTCTTAGCCGAGCGATTCAAATCTTGGCTGCAAGTAGCCGCCACTCTGATTAATTTTAGACACATTTTCAACTAAACATCCTTATAATGAAAAACCAAAGATTATTAATATTTTCATGTATATTATCTGCAGTATTGCTAATAGTCTTTGGATTTTTAAAAACTATTGAATCACCGTTTTTAAACCTAGATGTAAAATGGTTGATTATTTCTATAATACCTATTTTAATTGCTATATTATTTTCTGGTATTATTCATAGGCTAAAGGCATTTGGCTTAGAATATGAGGGTAGGTTAGAAGTGACTGTTAATCCTACTAAGAAAAATCTAAATGATGAAAACAATTTAAAATTTATTCTTAATGATGATGCAAAAAACAATACTATACCAGCAGATTATATTTACATAAACCATACTTCGTTTTTAAGGCCTAAAAAACAACAATATTTTAAGAGTCTAACCAATGTAAATATAGATCATTTTGATATTAGGGTAATTGTAGATTCTTATTATGAAGGAGCTTTAGCAAGGATTGAATATGTAGTATATTATCTACATGTATCATATCCCCATCCGATTCAAACACGAACCGAAAGAGAAGATAAATTTCTTTTAAAAGAAATTGCTAATGGTGAGTATGTATTATTAGCAAAAGTATTCATTAAAGATATAGATAAGCCCATTATCTTACAGAGATATATAACGCTAAATACTACAGGCCCTACAATCAATTAATTAATAATCAATTAAGTAGGTCGCATTATATAATCGCTAAATTCTGCACCTTTATGAACGATAAATGAAAATCATCTAACGGAGGCGGAAGTAGCGACATTGCAAGAGGCTTTTGGCGTTCCCCATTCTTCGGACAAAATCACGGTGAAGTAAGGTGAAAACCGATTGAATAAAGGTAATCATTTTTTTTGATTAAACACTGCGTATGGCGTTTGATAATTCAACGCTTTATGCTTGCGCTGGCAGCAATAAAAGTCCATGGAACGGAAAGTATGAAAACGCCGGCGGCGTAATCAGGATGAACGCTCCGGCGTTTTTTGTAAAATGGTTGAGCCGCAGCGGGCAGTCGTTCAGCGTACGTAAAAGCGTTACTGCATCGTCTCTTATATAATCTATGGGAGCCAGGCCCCGTCGGTTTGCATCGTCCAAGCTGCTACACGGAGAAGATCCTGGTAAATCAATACGTATTCTTTAAAAGTTTCAATTAACCGGTACATCTCAAACTTGGTAGTTCGGTCGTGTAGTTGTGTGGAGGGAAATAATTCTTCAACAATAAGCGCCGAATTGATAAAGGCCTCTTCCCTACCCTTAAAATAGCCGGAGCCGGCGCAAACCAGTACCGCGTCCGGATATACAATTTTATTAAACACTTCAATCCTTATTTTGGTATCGCTGTTATTGACTTCAAAGTATAAGTTGTTTTCTTCAATAAAAATTTCCATGAGGTATCCCGCCTTAAACGCTAACCGATTATGCACAATATTTTGCTTCGGGCATAGGAATAAGGATACAGTCGTGGTATTCGTTTTTAGATAGGGATTTTTCTTCAGCGCGAAAATATGCTTCCAGCGTTTTTTCGGCGCTACATTATACGACTTTTGAGGTTCTTGACTGGCTGCCCGGCTCTCTGACCTCTTTTTTCTATTTATTTTACTGCGAAATTAAGGGCTTTGGGGGTAATATGCAATGGCGCGATTAAAAAAGCCGCGTTCAACTATGAAAAAGTTGAACGCGGCGTATTGATGATAGAACAGTTTTATTCTGGTCAGGCGAAGGCTTCTATTTTGCCGCCTCTTTTCCTCTCTACTTCCTTCAAAAAGATTTTCCGCAAACGAATAGATTGCGGGGTTACTTCCACAAATTCGTCTTCCATAATATATTCCAACGCTTCTTCCAGCGTGAATTTGACGGGCGGAATAAGTTTTACTTTATCGTCCGAACCGGAAGCGCGCATGTTGGTCAGTTTCTTAGTGACGGTGATGTTGACGACGATGTCGCCCTGGCGGTTGTTTTCGCCGATCACTTGTCCTTCATAGACTTTCTCGCCCGGATGAATGAAGAAGGTGCCTCGATCCTGTAGATTGTTGATGCTATACGGGATGGATTCGCCGTTTTCTTTGCTGATCAGGGAGCCGTTCTGACGCCCGGGGATGTCGCCTTTGTAAGGTTGAAAGTCTAAAAAGCGATGGGTCATAATGGCTTCGCCCTGAGTGGCGGTCAGCATATTGCTGCGGAGGCCGATGATGCCGCGTGACGGTATCTCAAAACGAAGAATGTTGCGGTCGCCTTTAGTATCCATGGAAAGCATCAGACCGCGACGGCGGGTAACGAGGTCGATGGCTTTGCCTGCGTGTTCTTCCGATACGTCGATGGTTAGCTCCTCCACCGGCTCATGTTTTTGGCCGTTGATGACTTTTATGATGACCTGCGGTTGGCCGATCTGAAGTTCATACCCCTCGCGGCGCATGGTCTCGATCAGCACGGACAAGTGCAGCACGCCCCTGCCGAAGATACGGAAAGAATCGGCGGTGCCGGTTTCCTCCATACGCAGGGCGAGGTTTTTCTCCAACTCTTTTTCCAGACGATCCCTTACCTGGCGGGAGGTAACGAATTTGCCTTCCTGTCCATAGAACGGGGAATCATTGATATTGAAGGTCATGCTCATGGTCGGCTCGTCGATGGAGATCATCGGCAGGGCTTCGGGGTTTTCAAAGTCCGCCACAGTATCGCCGATTTCAAAACCTTCCAGTCCGACAACGGCGCAAATATCGCCTGTCTGCACCTGGTCGACTTTAATTTTACCCATTCCCTCGAACGTATATAAATCCTTAATGCGCATTTTCTCGAACTTGCCGTCTTTTTTGCACAGGGAAATAGGCATATTTGCTTTCAGCACGCCCCGGAATAATTTTCCGACGGCGATCCTGCCAATATAATTAGAATAGTCCAAAGAAGTAATGATCATTTGCGGCGTTCCCTCGTGCGCAACGGGCGCTGGGATGTGTTCCACGATCTGATCTAATAAATAAGTAATATCGGTGGTCGGGTTTCTATAATCTTCCGCCATCCAGTTATTTTTAGCAGAACCATAGACCACTGGGAAATCCAACTGATCCTGCGTGGCGTCCAAAGAGAACATGAGGTCAAAAACGGCTTCGTAGACTTCTTCTGGTTTACAGTTTTCTTTATCTACTTTATTAACGACGACGATGGGTTTTTTGCCCAGTTGGATTGCTTTTTGCAACACAAAACGGGTTTGGGGCATGGGGCCTTCAAAAGCGTCCACTAAAAGCAATACGCCGTCGGCCATATTCAATACGCGCTCGACCTCTCCGCCAAAATCCGAGTGACCCGGTGTGTCAATAATGTTGATCTTGACGTCTTTATAGTTAATGGATACGTTCTTGGCCAGGATGGTGATGCCGCGCTCGCGTTCGAGATCGTTGCTGTCCATGATCAATTCCCCGGGTCTTTCGTGGTCTTTATAGACTTTACCGACTAAAATCATTTTATCGACAAGGGTAGTCTTGCCGTGGTCGACGTGCGCGATGATCGCCACATTTCTGATATTCTGCATACTCTTCTTTGATATAAATTAAAATCGCGCGCAAAGGTACGATTTTTTACGCAAAAAAACGCGCAATGGTTCAAAATAACCTATTCTTAACGTTGTTGGAAGAATGAATGAAGAACCACAAATGGCTAACTATGATAATACATCCTAATAATGGGTTAAAAATCCCAAAAGTCCGCTGGACGATAGACTCGAAAATCAGAAGCGGATACAATGGAAGCATAACCCCTTTCATCCCCTAAATCCCGGCCCGTACGTCCGTTTATCCTTAATTAATATCCGTTACTCATCAGCCCCCTAAGTCGCCTATAAGCCGTACATAAGCCGTACATAAGCCGTGTATGTTGCATACACGAGGCAGGTCTGACTGCCTGCTCAGAATGTATTTGATTTGGGAGAAGGTAGAACTAAAAGGAAGCTCAAAAACGCCGAAAATTAAGATATTCTGTTTACGCTTTTCATGGCTGGTTATTCTCGTCGCGCCAATTGCTGACGTTTAAGGCTACTAGGACGAAGCCGCCGAGGATCATTAAGAATCGAACGATCAGGCCGAATAACGGGCCGGGGAGGTCAATGAAGGTTAGAAAAGCGAATTTGACGCCGACGAGACTGAGGAAAAGCGCCGAGAAACCGAGGATGATCAACACGAAGCCGATGGAAATATATAGAGACTTATTCATAAGGCCGATTCTTTTGAATAGTAAACTTTATAAGTTCGCTATTTGTTCTGCGGATTTATTTAAAGAGCGGCAAAGATATAAAACCCCTACATTTGTACGGCCAATGAATCTAATCGCTCAAATCTAATCACTTCGCCCCCGTTTATGTTGCAATTAATTGAATGTCCTCGGGACGCCATGCAGGGGATCAAACCCTTTATTCCGACCGCGACGAAAATTAATTACCTGAATAAATTGCTGAAAGTCGGGTTTCATAGTCTTGATTTTGGTAGTTTTGTTTCTCCCAAAGCGATTCCGCAAATGCGGGATACGGCGGAAGTATTGGGGGAATTGGATCTGTCTACGACTAAAACTAAATTACTGGCTATCGTCGCCAACGAACGGGGCGCGGGCGAGGCGGCGGCTTTTAAAGCGATTGATTATTTGGGCTATCCGTTTTCAATATCCGAAACTTTTCAGCTCCGGAATACCAACGCGACGATCGCCGAATCGTTGGAACGGGTGAAAACCATCCAGGAAATTTGCCGGGACAGTCAAAAAGAACTGGTTTTATATATTTCCATGGGGTTCGGCAATCCGTACGGCGACGTCTGGAATACCGAAATTGTACAGTATTGGATCGACCGGCTGGCGCCGCTGGGGATCACTATTTTTTCGCTGTCGGATACGATCGGCGTTTCGAACCCGACCACGATCAGGTATTTGTTTAACCGGCTGATTCCCTCCTACCCTACCCTACAATTTGGCGCGCACCTGCATACGGAACCTTATAACTGGAAAGAAAAAATCCATGCGGCCTACCAAAGCGGTTGCCGGCGTTTCGACGCGGCTATGCGCGGTTTTGGCGGCTGCCCAATGGCAAAGGACGATTTGACGGGTAATATGGCGACCGAAAACCTGCTCTCTTATTTTTTAAATACGGGAGAAAAAATCGATTTAGACCTCCGGCAGTTTTACGAATCGTTAGCGCTGGCGGGAGAAGTATTTCCGCATTGATCTTTAGCTATCAGCCGTTAACTATCAGCTATTTTCATATTATTAATAATGGCGATCTTAGACTAATAAAAAATTGAATTATATGGTGAAAATATTGTTTCTATCGCTTTTAGCGAGCCCGCTCTTATCAGGCCGCCTCGGCGCTCAGAATAATGACGCTCTTTTCTTAACGGCCGCTCTTACAAAACTACAACATGCAAAAGAATATACGCTAAAAACGGCTGAGGCCATGCCGGGCGAGCGATATAATTTCAAACCGACGCCGGAGGAAATGAGCTTTGGCGAACAGTTATTACATCTCGCTTCCAACCTGGGATGGCTGACGTCGGAATACCTGAGTCAAGCTAAAAATCCGGTATCCAAAACGGACGCCCAGTTGAAGAAAAAAGAAGATATTATTGCAGTTGTTGGTAAAACATACGATTACGCGATAGAAGTTTTGAAGCAGGTTAAACCTGAACAGCTTTCCGATACGGTTAGGTTTTTTGCCGGCCCTTTAAATAAATTACAAATTCTGAACCTGATCAACGACCACCAAACTCATCATCGCGCCCAACTATTGGTGTACTTGCGGCTCAACGGAATTAAGCCGCCGGATTATATTGGATGGTAAATAATGACGAATGACGAGTTTTAAAATCGTTTATAATTGATTGTTATTTAATTACGCGCATTATCACATTAATTATTTTCTTCGTTTGTTATTTTGTACGATTTACAAAAGGTATTATGGAGCATCATTCAATTAAATTCCCAAAAACGGCGCATTATTATACGATCGGAGCCGTTTCGCCAAAAGTGAAATATTTCTGGCTGGTCACGCACGGCTACGGTCAACTGGCGAGCCGCATCGTTCAGAAATTCAAAGACTTAGGGGACGAGCATTTCATAGTCGCCCCGGAGGGATTATCGCGGTTTTACTGGGACATGAAAAAAGGCGAAGTGGGCGCCAGTTGGATGACTAAACTGGACCGGCTGGACGAAATCGAGGATCATACGGCTTATTTAAAATCTATATATGAGCAATTTGTTCCGCAATTAAACTCCGACGTGAAAATCATTATGTTCGGTTTTTCGCAGGGATGCGCGACGCAGATTCGGTGGTTATTGAATACAGAAAAACCGTTTGATGATTTGGTACTTTGGTGCGGTGTTTTTCCCGACGACGTCAATTATGGTCTTCACCACGATTATTTGAAGGATAAACAAATTCATTTTTATTATGGCGATCAGGATCAGTTTATCGATACGCCGGAGAAAGCGGGTTTTAATCAAACCATTGCAGACCGGGAGGGTTTGCGGTTGAAAACGACGGTTTTTAAAGGGAAGCACGTGATTCCGACCGAGGTTTTGAAGGAGTTGGTTAAAGAGATACAGTCGTCTGAATCAGGATTTCCAAGATTGAAGGATTTCCATGATAGTCAGGCAATATAGAAAGGTAAGGTTTTAATGCATCCGGTCTCCGCGGACGGTCATGGTTTTGAGGATGTCGGCTTCAAAGGTCAGGTATTCTTTCCAGCGCCGGTTGACTTTTTCTTCGTCGGAATATAGAACGGCGAGGTCGATGAACAGGCGGTAGTGTCCGGCTTCCGAGGCCATAAATTTATAATAGAATTTTTTTAATTCTTCGTCCGCTACATAGAGGGAAAGCAGCCGGAACCGTTCGCAACTGCGGGCTTCGATCAGGGCGCAGAGGATGAGTTTTTCGACCAGCCGCTCTTTGCGGTCGCCGGATTTTTGCTCAAAATTCTTTAGGGCGTTGACGTAATCGTCTTTGCGTTGCAGACCCAGCGTTAAGTTTCGCTTATCCAATTCGGCCAATACAAGACGGAAATGTCCCCATTCTTCTGTTACAACAGGGGCGAGCGCGCGGACCATTTCAATTTTATCGGAGAAAGACTGAATAAGGGAGATACAAAAAACAGCCGCTTTTTGCTCGCAATAAGCGTGGTCGGTCAGAATGTCGGCGAGGCTTTTTTCTGCAAGATTTACCCAACGCGGATCGGTTGGCAAACGCAAACCCAATACCTGCTTATAAGCCTCCGGTATTAAAATATCTTTTTGGGCGGTCGACTCGTTCATTTATCCATACACTTTATGATATTCATCATCAGATCTGTTTCGTACACTTCGTACGTTTCAAATCCCGTACTCCATACTACTTTTACTTCATTGACCTCGCTTTCCGTCAATAATTTGTACTCTGCGGGCGGGGCTAACAATACCGCATGATAAACAGTGATATTGGCGTTGACGTCTACTGTACCGACGTCGGTTTTAGCCGCATTAAACCGTGCTGCCTTTCCGTTGACCAGGATGAAGGTAATGGTCGCGCCTTTTTCTAAAAAGCCAAAACTTCGGGGAGCATCCCTGGACTGAATGGTAAAAAACAGGTTTAAAAAACGCGCGCCGCCTTCGACCCATATTCCCTGCGCTTCGCAGGTAATATATTCCTTGTCTTTAAATTGAGGTTTCATAAAATCCTCCGTATGGGTAAACAGTACGCGCGGCGTAAAATCTTTTCTTTTTTTCCCGGTGAGTTGATCCCGTCCTTCAAAATCTGTTTTACAACCTTCAGTCGGCGGATTTAAAGCTACGTCGTCGCCCACGTTATATTTTTTTAAGATGATTTCATTTTGCGGGACGGAAGATTCAGATTGTCTTTTTATTTCCGCCTTTTTTATCGTCTTTTTCTCTTTTTCAACTACAGGCGGCGCTTCGGCGGCGATTTCCGAAACGGCCCCGTTTGAAGAGGCTACTGGATTCGTAGATTCAGCAGCCGCTGCGGGCGTTTGTTTATTTTCACTGACAGGTTTGCTTTTCCCTTTTTTAGACTTGGAGCGAAGACTGCGGGTTTTCGGTTTAGGCGCGTCGTCGGAGACTGCAACCGGATTTTCTACATTAGTTGCGGAAGCGGAATTCGTTATATTATCCGCCGCATTTTTTGACGGGGGGTTTAAAACCTCGACGGTATCCGATTTTATAGGAGTAAAAACTACCGCGACCGGGCCGTCTTCCCGATCGAGTTCCAGCGCTTTTTTGTGTAACTTTTGAGGCGAAAGGCCGATCCACCCATTTACTTCCGTTATTTTTTTATCAAAACTTTTCAGTTTGTCATAAGCGATTTTTTCCTGTTTCTTTAAAGTTTTTAATTGACTGGCCAGGTTTTTTCGCATATCAGAATTGATCGAATCCCCGTTCAGAACTTCGTCGAGGTCTTCCTGCATCCGGACTCGCCTGTCTTTCAGGTCGGAATAAGCATTGGCGGCTTCAATCTCGTCTTTTTTTATTTTTTCAATAAAACTTTGGATTTTCTGAACGTCCGCAACGTCGGCGTTCTGAGCTTTTACCCAATTAGCGCAACATAGCGACAAAAGAGTTAAACCGATATAAAAAATGAATCTCATTTTATATGTTTTAAGTAAAGGTACAGAATAAATTAATAATATTTATCTTCGCGTAAATTCAGTATTTATGGGAAGGAAGTTATTCGTTACTTTTAGCGACGCCGCGCTTGCGGAATTAGAACAGGGTTATCGCCAGGGTTCGAGTCACGCT
>JBBRMZ010000166.1:0-10223 GCA_038230555.1 Chitinophagales bacterium | reverse complement strand
GCGCTTCCAGGGCAACTTTTGCTTTAAAAGCCGCAGTGTGTTTACGACGCGTTTTCTTTTCCATTTTAGACAGATTTTAGATGATAAAATTATACATTTTTCACCTTAACTCGCTGTCCTATTTTTGGGGAGTATTATATCCTTAGCTTGTTCCAGCGCTTTTTTTAGGTTTCCTTTCTTCCATTCAACTGGAATTAAATTTCCGAGCGTAAGACAGTACAAATCTGTCGTCTTTACGTCCATTTTTTTTAATACGGGCAGATAGGTAGTGTAAATCCGGTATGCCGAATCCGTATTGCCTTTACCTAGCCAGATAGAGGCAATTTCAATTTCAGTCTGTAGATATTTAAAATGGGCGGTACCAACCGTATTTTTATAAATTTCCCGCGCGGACTGTATTTTATCCATAGCAGAATCAAATTTAGAGACCCTCTCCAAATTGGTTCCTTCGTTGAATAATTGAAGAGCTAAAGTTGTATCGGCAGGGACAGGTCTTTGAGCGTATGAAATTAAAATTAAAAACAGAAAAAGGATAGAAAGAAAGGATTTGTTTTTCATGTCATAAGTTTTTAAGTTGGTTATAAAAAATCGTAGAAATCCTTGAGATTAATTTTCAGCGCTTTATGAGCCTCAGGGTCTGCAACGCTTGCTTCGAATAAGCATGCCCCGGATCGTTCGCCATCTCCTGCAACCGTTGCGCCGCTTCTATCTTTTGGCCCGACGCCAGCAAACAAATCGCGCTATAATAGGCCGCCCGCTCTACGCCGCTATACCCTTTCTGGTTAGCTAGGCTTTCAAAAACAGGCTGCGCCTGCGCGTATTGCCGGTTTAAAAAATAAACGCAGGCCAGTTCCAACCCCGCATCCGTTTTCGACGCAGCCTGGTTCAATAAGCGAAGCGCCGGAGGGTAGTTCTTTTCCCGGATCAATTGGAAACTTTCTGTCATCAGCGAATCGGTAACCGTTCCGCGGCCGACCCGGTTGCTTTCCTGATCGGTCAGGATTACGGCCAAGTCAACGTCCGTCGTTTTCAGAACGGCGTCGGGCAGGGAAGGCGATTCGGCGATCAGTTTTTTCGCTTCAAAAAGCCTGCGTTTTTTTAGCGGTTGCAGGTTCGGAATGGATTTAATGGGAAAAGCGATGGTATCGTTTTTCGGCATTTCCCGGCGCTCCTGTTTTAAAGTATCGTTCTTGCTTGGTATGGATGTTACAGGCAATGCCTCGTTTTTATGGCTCGTCCGCAAAAAATAAGCCCCTGCGACCAGCCCTATAGCCAGCAGGCCGGCAACCAGCCAGCCCGGGCGGATGGTTGATGTTGGCGGATCCGCGCCTGCCTCTTTTTCCCACGCGTTCATTTTAGCGCCGAGGTCGTCTTCCAGCATCAGATCCAGCACTTCCAGGTGCAGCCGTTGCCGTTGAACCTGGCGGGCCAGATCCGGGTCCTGCCTTATTTCCCGTTGAAGCGACGCGGCCTCCGGTTCCGGGAGGCGCCCTTTCAGTAAAGCGTCTATTTCGATCATCCTTTGTGGGTCCTCGTTTTGGTTCGTCATTCCGGTTCATTTTTCAGGTAACGCCGGAGGCTTGGATGGTTGTCGATTAGCGCGGCGAGTTTTTGCCGACAGTCGAAGGCGATCTTTCGCGTCATACCTTCGCTGACAATATTCAACTGCTCTCGGATTTCTTTCATCGAAAACGATAACATATAGCGCGTAAGCAGGTCGCGGCACCGGTCGTCGAGGCGCCAGAGCGCTTTACGGATCATGTTTTTTCGCTCGGCTTTTAATAGCTCTGATTCCGGCGTTTCGTCTTCCACCATCACGGGCGCCTCCGAACCATTTTCCACCCGTTTTTTTCCGCGTTTATAGGAGTATATCCGCCCTTCGCAAACACCCCAAAAATAAGCTTTTAAAGACCTACCTTTTTCAAACCCGCCGCTCCGCACTTGTTTATCCAGCGTAATAAAAGCTTCCTGTACGGCGTCTTTGGCGTCCTGCCAGCCCGCGCCGCGCCGCTGCAATTGCGTCAGCGCTTCCTCTCGCCAACCCGAATGAACAAACAGAAAATGCAGCGCCCGCTCGCGTTCTTCTGCAGATCCGCAGATCATACCGACCAATTGCTCGTCCGTAAATTTTCCGTTAGTTTTAGACGTCATTAAGTTATTTCCAGCGTATTGCTTCTATGAAAGCAAATATAACCTTAATATAGCTGGATAAGCGGACGAACTATAAATATAATAATTCATCATTCATAACTCCTCATTAAATTACGCTTTCTCGCGCTGTTTATTCAGCCGCACTGTTTTCAGGGTCGTCCCGTTTGCCGCCGTCATGCGAATCAGGTAAAGGCCTTCGGGCAAATCCGAAATATCGTATTTCAATCCGTTCGCGGTGCGCATAGCGCGGATGGGTTTGCCCAGTACGTTATAAATAGTGACCGTGTGCACCAGATCATTCTCGGAGATATAAAAAAAATCCTTGGCGGGGTTGGGATAAACGCTCAGAGCGTTTTTATCCGTTTTTGGCGTCGGCGGGGTAAAATTGAACATATAGTGGGCGACTGCAGAATTAGTTTCGTTCCCCACTTCCGTTACTTTCAGGTCGATCGACGCCTTTCCGTCAATTCCCTTTGCGTAAATATGGACGTCAAGACGCGCTTCTTCTCCGCCCGCTAAGGTGAATTGTTTGACGTTGACCGTGCCGGGATAACAAAAGTTCTTATCGCATACCGTATTTGCCCAGCCGGAAGACTGGCTCAAAACGGTCCGGTGCCAGAAAAAGGTTTTCGCCTGCGAAGCATTGTTCTTTACTGTCGCGCGGGCGGCCACGTCCGGCGAGTCCGGCAGAACCGTCGCGCGCGGATTAACGGGGCTAATGGAAACGCTTACCTGGGCGGAAGAAAAAAAAGGGACGGAGAACAGAAGAAAAGCAAGTAGCAGGTATTTCGTCATATATAGCGTTTATAAGGTTAATTTGGGCGGAGAGCCGCGCGCGGAACCGCCCCGGGAAATAAGTTTTTTCAAAAAAGCGTCAAAGCAAAAGCCGTTGAGTATCCGTATAAAAATAACCGGAGTTCAATATTATTATCTGTTTATGATCAATAAATCACAAGCTAACTGCTAACGGCTAATAGCTAACTGCTATTTATCAACGGCGGCAAAGATATATTTTTCCCGGTTTGCACGCCTGTTTTTAACGTTAGAATATCGGCGCGCAAACGTCGACAAAATTAAACTGCTCTAATTATAGAATCTACGAAAATAAAATCTATATTTATCCTTTCTTTGCAACAAATTAAGTCGCTGCGCGTCTGTTTTAAGAAATTAAACGTAAATTAGTAAGACGTCGTAAAAAGCGACCCATATCGGCCCTCATAATTCATCAATCATCATTCATAACTCATAATTATTTAAAAATAAATGGCAAATCCTGCTGTACTGGACGATTTAGAACTACCCGCCGCGCCGAAAACAGGCAAAATGCCTGCCGCAATTCCCTATATCGTCGGCAATGAAGCTGCAGAACGGTTTAATTTTTACGGTCTGCGGGCGGTTTTAGGCACTTTTCTCGTATCACAGTTTTATATGGCCACGTATCATGGCGACGCCACTAAAGCGGAGGCGGCGTCCAACGCGCAGACGCACGCTTTTGTGGCGCTCAGCTACCTGACCCCGCTGTTCGGCGCCATGCTGGCCGACTGGTTTTGGGGGAAATATAAAACCATTCTTATTTTATCAATTGTCTACCTGATCGGAAACCTGACGCTGGCCTGGGGCGTTGATTCGCTGGCCGCGTTCTCCCGGGGGCTGATCGTGGTAGCCGCAGGCACCGGCGGCATCAAAGGCTGCGTTTCGGCAAACGTGGGCGATCAGTTCGATGCCAGCAACCAGCATTTGATCCCAAAAGGATACGCCGCTTTTTATTTTAGCATCAATCTGGGCTCCTTTTTCTCGATCCTGTTGATTCCGTACCTAAAATCCCATTATTCGGCTCAGGTTGCTTTTGCCGTTCCCGCCATTGCAATGGCAATGGCAACCCTTGTTTTCTGGATCGGAAGCCCTAAATATGTAAAAGTTCCGCCCAAAGGCGACGTCAATAAACTGGTTATTTTTGCCAGCTCGCTGGCCTCCCTGGTAATTTGTTATTATTTGCTGAATGATCAGGGCATCGGGCCGGTACTGGGAATCTGGGGGCTTTCGATCATCCCCATTGCCCTGATATTAAAAAAATGGTGGTTCGCCACGCCGGGCAACTTCGTCGGCGTCAATTTGTACGCCTTGTTCAACGGCGGATATAGAGGCGCGGCAGATAAATATAGCCAGCCTACCGTAGACGCCATCAAATCCGTATGGAACGTGCTGGCTGTTTTTGCCTTTATCCCTTTTTTCTGGGCTTTATGGGACCAAAGCAACGGAAGCGAATGGACCATGCAGGCGCGGCACATGGATCTCCACGTGCTGGGTTTTAAAATGGAAGCCGAACAGATCTCGGTCGCCAACGCTATTTTGATCTTGGCATTTATCCCTATTTTCAATTTCGGTATTTACCCGGGTATCGAAAAATTAGGAATTAAGGTCACGCCGTTGAGAAAGATCGGCGCCGGCTTTTTCATCACCGCCCTTTCTTTTGTGCTGTCCGCCATTATCCAGCGCTGGATCGACGGCGGCGGCACGCCGACCATCGGCTGGCAATTATTGGCGTATATATTGCTGACGGCGGGCGAGATCCTCGTTTCCATCACCGGGTTGGAATATGCTTACACGCAGGCGCCGCTCACCATGAAAAGCACTATTAGCGCCTGTTATTTATTGTCCGTCACGCTCGGCAATGTTTTCGATTCCGTCGTTCAAAAAAGCATCGCCGACGGAGGCGTCTTTGCCCGCTTTCATGGAGAGTCTTTTTTCTGGTTCTTTAGCGGGATTTGCGCCGCAGCAGGCGTGGTTTTTATAATCTGTATGCAGTTTATCAAAGAAAAAAAATATCTGGTCGCTTAACAAAAATATATATCGACGCCCGAAAGGGCATAAGCCGATCTCTATGCCCTTACTAACCGTTTCCCCTTTTGCGCTTTTATACGGCAGGCTGCACCCGCTCTTGGTGCATTTGCCCATCGGCGTGTTGCTGTTGGCAGCTCTTTTTGTTTTTCTGTCGCGCAAAGACGCCGCTTCTCCCCTACGCGCGGTCGTCCCGGTTATCCTGTTTTGGGGCGCCATCATGGCGATTTTTACTTGTACGGCGGGATACGTCCTTTCTACAACTGAAAATTATAACGCTTCACTGGTCGGCTGGCATCAGTGGATGGGGATTTCGGTCGCCGTCGTCTCTACTATTGCCTGGCGGATTTATTCAAAGGACGCTTTTCAAACTTTACAAAAACCATTAATGGGCGCCTTAGCGCTGCTCATCGTCGTTACCGGTCATCTGGGCGGAGAATTGACCCACGGAACCGACTACCTGACGGCTCCCCTCTATGCCATGCTTGGCCTCAAAAAGCCCGACACGATCGCAGCCATCAAAAAAGCGCCCATCGCAGACGTTCAGGAAGCGGTCGTTTATATGCAACTGATCCAACCCATTTTAAAAGAAAAATGTTTCTCCTGCCATAGCGCCGCCAAACAAAAAGGCGGGCTAAGAATGGACGAACCGGCCCTGCTACTGAAAGGCGGCAAACACGGGACAGTCCTTGTCGCAGGCGATCCCGCTAAAAGCGAACTGGTCAAGCGCCCTTTACTACCGTTGGATAACGACGATCACATGGCGCCGAAAGGCAAGCCGCAACTGACGGAACCCGAAATCGCCGTTCTGCAATGGTGGATACAATCGGGCGCTTCAATGGACAAGAAAGTAAAAGAAATACCGGCGGACGATAAAATGAAAGCGGTTTTAATCGGATTTCAATCAGGCACCGCGCCTTCCGCCGCTAAACTGGCGTCCGAACCAGAATTTCCCGCCGAAAAAATAACCCCCGCCCCGGAAAGCGTCCTGACGCCGCTGCGGCAAAAAAATGTGCTGGTAACGCTTTTGGGCGTCGATCAGGGGTACTTGCAGGTCAACGCGGTCAACGCGGTCACTTTTTCCGATGCGCAGGCGGAACTACTGGCGCCATTAAAAAACCAGTTGGTATGGTTAAAATTAGGGAACACGCAAATTTCCGACGCCGGATTAAAAACTGTCGGTAATCTGACCAACCTAACGCGCCTGAGTTTGGAGAACACCGCCGTCACAGATGCGGGCTTAGCGTCGATTGCGCGGTTGCCGCATTTGCAATATCTCAATTTATATCGAACAAAAGTAACTGATCGCGGAATACTCCAACTGGCGGCGGCGGCAAAACTGAAAGCGCTTTATTTATGGCAAACCGCCGTCACCACTGCGGGCGCGGAAGCCTTGAAAAAAGTCCTCCTGCAAACGGAGATTAATATCGGCGCCCCCGCCGTAACGACGACCGCTAATAATATCGCGCCGCCAAAATCTTCCCCTAAAAAATAATGTAGAGGCGCGATTCATTGCATTTCCTGCCTGGTCGGGTCAAAACAATAGGAGAACAGAAACAGGCTGACGGCTTTTGAAAAAATCTCCTACATAAAACTTGCCGCTCTGACAGTGACGCAAAGAATCACATCTCTACAAACGATTTCCAAGAATGTTGGAACTTATAACTTAAAAAGTTTCGCAGACGCATTCGTCTTCCCGTCCTCGATTTTGCAGATATAGATACCGCGCGCAAGCCCGCTCGTCTCAATGTTTTTGATATTTTCTCCAACGGTCAGGTCCCATTTATCCTGATAGGCTATTCTGCCGTTCAAATCGAATAACTGAACGTCAACTATTTTCGCATAAGCGCTGTAATAACTGACGGAAGCGGTAGCGGCGACCGGATTTGGCGAAATAGAGATTGCGGCGGCATTTAATTGCGCTTCTTCGACGGCGGTAGAGGTTTCTGCTATTTCGGCGCTGGTATTAACGCCGTTATCTCCGCTCTGCCCTCCGTCGGCGTTCACCGCGTTTCCGACGGCGTAGAAAACAATTGGCCCGTTTTTGGAGGAGGGCGCTTTCCATTTGACGCTAAAGGTATTGGACGGATTGGGCGTTGGATGTTCGGCATAAGTTCTTTTTTTAGAGGTCAGCGCCACAATATGCACGTACTGGTCTGGTTGTTTATCCTGAGCCAGGAAACCTTGCGCGTCGGTCAGGTCCGATTTGCGCAAATCCGTCATTTGAAAACCATACGCTTTGGGAGCGCCGCTAGTCGCTTTAATGACTACTTTAATGGTATACACTTTATTAGGCGTATATTTTGTAACGGCGTTCGTTCCGAGAGAATCAAAGAATAAAATTTCTATGGTTGGCTTATAGGTCCCCGTATTATGGCAGGCCGCACAGGTATAGGGCGTCCCCGGACTCAATTCGTCGTCGCCCGGCGCGCCCGTGTTCGCATAGCCGGCCGCCGCGCGCCCGGTAGAATAAGCGGAAAATAAAGCCCAAACGCTGCACAAAATAAAAAAAGGATAAATCGTGTCAAATTTTTTCCTAGTTAAAGCGCGGCTAAATAAGGTAGAGAGTTTCATGAGTTGTTGTTTAAAAGAAGTAAAAGCCGAAGGTCGAAAAGAGGAAGCAATAAGCGTCTCGTTAGGTCTGATAGAAATAGCGCCCTAAAGTTTAATCGATAATTACTTGAACAACAAGAAACGCGGCGATCAATTTACATCGCCCAGGGCTGTAGCCGATAGCTGACGGCTGATAGCTACCTAATCCCACTCCAGTCAAAATCAAATTCCGGGTTTTTTCCTTTAACGCCATCATAGTAAACGGCTATTTTTTTTAAATCGGCTTCATAATTGCCGGTTGGATAAAAAGGAGCGCTAAAACCCAATATTTTTTTACCCCAATCGAACTTGCATAAGACAATCGGTATTTTGGCCGTAAGCGCTATATAATAAAACCCGGATTTTAACTTATCGACTTTGGTCCGCGTGCCTTCGGGCGTGATACAGATTTTAAAATCAGGGACCGTTCTGAAAATCTCCGCAACTGATTCCACGTAATTATTATGCTTCGTCCTATCCAGCGGATATCCGCCCATCCAACGCAAGATCGCGCCTGTAGGGGATTTAAATAAACTTCTTTTGGCGGCAAAACCAATATCGACCCCCATGATGGATCGAATCATGATCCCTACTGGAAAATCCCAATTAGAGGTATGGTAAAAAACGACGACGACAGATTGAGGCGTATGAGCGGGATAAGCGGATTCTAATTTCCACCCCCATAGACGGAAAAGAATGAAACGGTAAATTTTTTTTTTCATAACGCTCTATGGGCGCTTAGACGCTCGAAACTATAAAGAAATTAAAGATTTAACGGATAGTAAAGTTTTTCTCCGTATAAGAAAACTTCCCTCCTTTTTGTATGGTCGCGGTAATCGTAAGGACGTCGCCCGGCTTTAATTTGTGAATCATCTTTTTCATGTCTTCCGAAAGAACGCCCGCGCTACGCGCTTCAATATATTTTCCATGCCTCTGACGTACAAAATTCAATTCGCCGATCTCTACAAGCGCGCCTGTTTCGTCCCGAACGCTAACGGGAAAAGGAAGGTTTTTAATGACGTCAACTTTTTGAACGACGGGGCCTTTGAGCGTTCCCCAGGACAAATGATAGGCGGGATTGAATTGCGGATCGTTTTTGACGGTAAATTTAATGGGCAAATTAAGTTTTATTTTTACTGTGCGCCCGCTGTCGCGCGCGGGTTCCCAGTCCGGAAAACTTTTTACCACTTCTAACGCCGCCGAATCCTGCGCTCCCCCAAGGCCCCTGACGACGACTGGCTCTATTACTTTACCTCGCTCGTCGATGACAAAGGAAATATAGACGACGCCTTCTTTATCAGACGGCCCGTTCACTTGAAGCCGCCGCATGATATAAGCAGTTAACGACTCGTCGGAGCAGGTTCTTTTCTCGGCGCTCCCTTCGGCCAAATGGACGCAACCGCTAAAATAAGGGGCTTGTCCCGAATCGCCCCCTGCCCCGGAGACCTGCGCCTGCGCGCTTAAAATAAAGCCGCAAAAGATGAATATAAAGAACGCAAGAATATTTTTCATTTTTTTGCTTCGCTATGGGTTCGGGGGATAAAAATGGTTCCAACCCTGCGCTTTCAGCGGATGTATATTGCCTTGTTTAGTATGCAGCCGGACGCCGTCCTCTTTGGCGGTAATTTCTCCGGCAATATAAATATCTGGCAAATATTTAATTTTATCGACGTCTTTAGGATCAATAGTAAACAGCAGTTCATAATCTTCCCCTCCGCTCAAGGCGCAGGTAATGGGATCCAGTTTAAATTTCAGGGCCATTAATTGAGCGTCCGGATGGATCGGCACCCCCGTTTCTTCAATAAAAGCGCCTACGCCCGAACTCTTACAGATATGGAACAATTCTGATGCCAAACCGTCGGAAATATCGATCATGGAAGTAGGAACTAAACCATTGGCCGCAAACATTTCTATCATATCTTTTCTGGCTTCCGGTTTTAGTTGCCTGCCCACCAGGTATTTTTGATCTTCAAGGTCGGGTTGTATATCCGGATGTTCCAGGTGCACCTGTTTTTCCCGTTCTAATATTTGCAAACCCAGGTAGGCGGCTCCCAGGTCGCCGGTGATACAGATCAGATCGCCAACTTTGGCGCCGTCGCGATAGGCCAGTTTATCTTTTTCTCCCTGCCCAATGGCCGTAACGCTGATCAAAAGCCCCTTAGGGGAAGACGTCATATCCCCTCCGACCAAATCGACGGAGTAAACTTTGCAGGCCGCGTAAATACCTTCGTATAATTCCTCGAGCGCTTCCACGGAGAATCTGTTGGAAATAGCAATGCTCACCGTGATCTGCTTCGGAATAGCGTTCATGGCATAAATATCCGACAGGTTCACGACGACCGATTTATAACCCAAATGTTTGAGCGGCGTGTAAGCGAGATCAAAATGGATGCCTTCGATCAACAGATCGGTGGAAACGACCGTCAGCATATTCCCGGCGTCGATCACCGCCGCGTCGTCGCCGATGCTTTTTTTTGTAGAAAGATTATAGGTGGGGTTATTCCTGGTGAGCCGTTCGATCAATCCAAACTCTCCTAATTGATTGACGTCGGTCCGGCGCTCTTGATTCATGTATAAAAGTTAACTCCGGCGCTCATTTCAGCGCGACTGGAAAATGGTTGAAATTTAAAAGCCGAAGATAG
>JBBRMZ010000165.1:0-10333 GCA_038230555.1 Chitinophagales bacterium | reverse complement strand
TTCATGGGAAAGGGGGCTAAATGAAAATACGAACGGACTGATCCGGCAGTACATTCCTAAAAAGACGGATTTTAATTTGTACGACGCCGATTACATCCGCGCCGTTGAAACAAAAGAACCGACCCCGAAAAACGCTCGGATATTATTCGCCTTTGCAAATATTAGACAGAAAAAACCATTTAATCACCCGTTGCACTTGAAAGTTGAATTCACCTAAAATTAAATTAAATAATCAAATAAAATTAAATTTTATTTGAAGAATCGTCATATCTTTACCTGAAATTAAAAATTCGATATATGGCAATGGCAAACTCTACAAAAGAAAAAGGGGCGTCCGGAGTTTTTCTGGAAACTGGTATGTCGGCCTCTTCTGGCGAAACAGGCTTAACCTGTATTATTGCCAAAGGAACAGTTATAGAAGGTAAAATTTTTAGTTCCGAAAATATGCGGATAGATGGGACCGTCAAAGGAGAAGTTCATTGCGAAAAAAGGCTGGTAATGGATGCAGGCGGAAAGATTGAAGGCGACGTTTCCGCCAACAGTTCATCTATCAAAGGACATATTTACGGAACGGTTTCTATTAAAGAATTACTTCACTTACTAGAATCTTCTTTTATTAAGGGATCCATTCGCGCTAAACAATTAAAAGTAGAAGAAGGGGCTAAATATGATGGCAATTGTCATATTGGTTGAATAAAATAAACCGAAGTAAACGCTTCCTATATTTTTGCCACTTAAATATCTATTTTTGCTCCTGAAAATAAAATACCTAAGGTGGGAAGAATTAATCAGGAAATAGTAGAATATAATTTTTCGCCCGACCTTAGTTTAACCTATCAACTTAATCTATTGATTGGAGCCGACAGCATTTATTACCTGATCAGCGACGCGCGGAATAATGCGCTTACCATAAAAAGTTTTCATCAGGACGGGCGCCAATTTATGACGCAAATTTCCGCTTTGGAGGAAGCCGTTAAGGAAGATGAAAATCTACAGCTTAAATATGGTGCAACTAAGATTGCCGTTTTTACTCCTCATTTTGCTTTAATTCCCCAAAAGTTTTACGACCACGAACGCCGAAGCTCCTATTTTTCTCCTTTAACGCTAATTAATTCTTCTGCTACTTTGGTTAAAGACTTTATAAAGATTTATAGTCTATATAATTTGTACCCCATTGATTTAGCGCTCATAAACCAAATAAAGCGCTTATTCCCGGAATCCAGTTGTCAACATTCTTCTACCCGATTAATTGAGGGATTTCGGAATTACACGATGGAAAACCAATCGTTACAATTGTTTTTAAACATCCGGGACGGCTACGCGCAGTTTTGTTTATTTGAATCTAAGCAGTTAATTTATGCAAACGCTTTTCCTTTTCACGCCCCGGAAGACGTAGCGTATTTTGCCTTGTCTATTTTTGAGCAATTCAAAATAGACGCCGACTTTTCTGCTCTGATTATCAGCGGTGCCATTACCGAAGATTCTGAAATATTTAATTATCTTTTTCGATTCATTCGGAAGGTTAATTTTATAGTGGATCCGGATTTTATCCATTTCGGCCGGCAGTTTACAGGAACTCCGCCGCATTTTTATTTCGATCTTTACAACGGGTTATTATGCGAATAATCGGAGGAAAATTTAAAGGCAGACGTTTCTCTCCGCCCGCTGATTCCTGGCCTACACGCCCCACCACTGATTTTGCAAAGGAAGGCTTGTTCAATATATTGAATAACAGGCTTGACTTTATAGATATTAAAGCCCTTGATTTATTTGGCGGCACCGGTAATCACGCTTATGAACTTATTTCGCGCGGTTGTACCAACGTTACTTACGTCGATAAGCATCCGCCTGCCATACAATTTGTCCGGGAAGCTGCGGTAGCGCTGCATATTGCCGATCAAATTCACATTTTTCCATCCGATGTTTTTAAATTTATAGAACGGTGTGTATTAAAATACGATTATATTTTTGCCGGTCCTCCTTATGGCTTACCCGGATTAGACATAATTCCTGATAAAATTTTTGACAGAAAGATGTTGGAACCCGACGGCTTATTGGTTTTAGAGCATAATCCCCACCATAATTTTCAGAAACACGCTCAGTTTTTAGAAGCCAGAAATTATGGGAAAACCATTTTCAGTTTTTTTACGGAGGCAAAACAAAATTAATACATGAGTATTTTGAGATCTTACCCTTTAAACCTGATTTCTATTCTCCGGTTTCTTGCCTTACCCGCTTCGGTATCATTTGAAGAGACGGGTTTTTGATCCCCAAAAGCGGCAACCGAAATATTTTCTTTAGGAACGCCTTTATTAATTAGGTATGTCTGCGCAGCGCCCGCCCTTTGAAAAGAGAGCGTTTTATTATGCTCAGGCGAACCGGCGTTGTCGGTATAACCTTCAATATCCACTTTCAGGTTGTTCTCTTTAATGAAATTTGCCCAACGGTCAAGCTCGTAATAAGACTCAGATTTTAACTGGTAGCTATCCGTATCAAAAAAGAGGTTATTAAATGGCGCGCGTACGGAGCCTTTTTTTATCTCGTCAATCGTATAAAGTTGAATAGTATCGGTTATAAGTTCGCTTTCATTAATGGGCCGGATCTGTTGAGAAATTGACGCATAGCCTGGCTTTTTAATTAAAAACCCATACACGCTATCCGCCGGTAAAACGACAAAATATTCGCCTGTGCGGGGATCTGACGTAGTCGTTCCAATCGCTTTACCGCTTTTCAGGTTGATTAATTGAATTTCCACGCCGCCAATTGGTTTGCCTTCTGAACTGCGGACGATTCCCGCGCTACTATTGACCGGCGCAGGGCGAATTTCGGCAGGCAGGTTATTAACTTGAAAAAGATCCCAGTTAGCCGAAAAATAAGCGGAGGCGCCGTTGGCGCTGACTTTATAGCCCCAGTCGGGAAAAGGCGTATTTATTTCTTTTCCTATATTAACCGGCTTACTCCAATGTTTCCAGCTATCGTCGAGGCGCGTAGTTTTATATACGTCCAACTGGCCTAGCCCCCCTCTTCCTGCCGAACTAAAATAAAGCGTTCGCATGTCGGGGTGTATAAATGGTGCGCGATCTTCATAAGGCGTATTAATATCCATACCAATGTTCTCAGCGTAACTCCATTCGCCATTTTTATCTTTAAAAGAAACATAAATATCGGTATTGTCCTCATTTTCAGATCCGGGTGTACCCATATTATCCATTCTTCGGGCGGCAAAAAGCAAAACCTGGTTATTAGCCGATATAGAAACGTCGCTTTGCCAGTTGGCGCTATTCACATTAGAAGAGAGTGGCTTAGGCGGCGACCATCCGGCAACAGTTTTTTCGCTGGTTTTTAACAAACCATTCGAAAAAATAAAAAGCCTGGAACCGTCTGCCGTGACCGCTTTAATACTTTCATTGTTTGTTGACGTATTTATTTCCTTGACCGGTTGAGGCTTCGACCATCCAATTTTTATTTTTTTGGACGTATAAATATCTTCCTGACTTCCATTAAAGGCGCTCCTGGTAAAAAAAAGCGTTTTTTCGTCGGCGGCGACAACAGGAGAAAATTCCCTAAAATCTTTTAGATTGATGCTGTCTCCCTGAAGCGGGGAAATAGTTACGTTTGCGTTTACAGAGGATGACAATAAAGTTAGTATATCCCGATAATATGCTTTATCTTTAAAAAGCGGCAGATAAGTTTTAGCAAGCGTCAACGCTTCTGTATATTTTTTTTGTTCAATATATGGTTTCAATAATTTTTGAACGGCGATGAATGCCGGATAACGGGGCGCCGCCTGCTCAATAAAATGAATGACCGCTTCTTTTTTTGGCGGAGTATGCAAAGGATCGAACAATAATTCTTCCGCTATGGTAGCCAGCTTCTGATCATTTTGAAAAGTTTCCGAGATCGCATAGGTCGGATAAGAACGTTCAAAATCATTTAGATCTTCCAGCCTCAGTCGGTATGCATATAATGTATAAATGGAGCCTACCGTTTTAGGAAATTTACGTTGGATATCGCCGGCAAACGTTTTAGAATAGACGCCGGAGTATGGATTTTCTAGTACTAATAAACTTAATGATTCGTCGAGCGCTTCAATTCCGGGTAAATCTGGATGTTTTTCTATAAAATCAAGCTCCTGCAATACATTTTTGCCTTTAATTAAATCGCTCAATAAATAAACGGCGACGCTATCTTCCGCCAACTGTCGGTAAAAACTTTTGGGATAGTTTTTAGAAAATTGTTGAAACAACATTACGTTGCCTTTTTGCCGTATTCGCAGGAAGTAATTTTTGGTAGTATCGGATGCAAAAAAAGAATTAGGATATACGCTTAAGAAGGAATCCAGCTTTTCAAAGCCATATTTCTTTATAAAACTTACAGCTAATTGATTCTCCAAAAGCGCGTAGAGGGAAGGCGCGTCTTTTTTTAATGGAGCGGCATATTGATCGTAAATGGAGGCGAGGTCGTCAAAGTTATTATTTTTTTTAGATATCTGTAGGCTAATCAAATTATATTGTGCGGCTACGGCCAGCTTTCTCCATTTAATGTATTTGTTAGACGGATAAATCGCTAAAGCGCGTTTTATTTTATCAAAATCTTTCGACCGCGCTGCGTTAGATAATCCAGCTATGGCGATGCTATCCATCAAAATTTGAAAAGACGTACCAGAAATTCTGTCCTTATAGAGATTGTCTTTTTTTTTATCGTTCAGTTTTTTAAATGATTCGCTTCCATGTTGAGCCAGCATATAAGCCGAATCTAAATTATATTTAGAAAAGTTCTCTTTGGAAAAAATTTTTGCCAGTCCAAAATAGGTATATGCTTCATTTTCTCGATGAACCGCTTCCTTTACTAACTGACGATAGGCCGCGTCGTAATTTCCTTTGTTTATTTCAAGAAAAGGACCGGTCTGGGCGACGCTTATTATTGAATAAAATAAAAAAGAGAATACTAGTAAAATCATTCCAATGGTTTTCATAAGCCTTGGGGAACCAAAAATTATTTAAAGAACAATATTTTTATGAATAATGAATCGTCGATGCGGAATGCCGTTAAAAACTAAAAATAATTACAATAAGTAAGTTTTTTGAACTTACTTTGCCAAACGTCGCAGTCGCTGGCGGTGGTTCTTAAAAGTACCCAAAATTATTAAATTTTATTTAATGTTAATCTTTTTATTTACATTCTTTCTTTTAAACCCTGGCGTGATGTCAAACGCGGAAATCAAAGCCAAGGTTTTACCTAAAACCGATTTGACGGGTCATTGGGAAGGAACCATTACGCAGGATTTTTCGGACGGCCAACGCGTAAATTACGACATGGAAATGGAATTGACCCAAAAAGGGAAAGACATTACGGGAACTTCCATTGTTCACTATCAAAAATATGCGGCTAAAATGTCGGTCGGCGGGAAGTTTCATGGAAATATTTTCCTTAAACTGGATGAAAAAGCAATTTTAAAATTCGATAGTATTCCCGAAGCAGAGTGGTGCCTTAAAAAAGGCGAACTGATCTTTCGTAAAAAGGAGGGCTTCTTTACTTTGGAAGGCCTTTGGGAAGGAAAAGCCAAAGCAGAAGATTGCATTCCCGGGAGAATTTTTTTACGAAAAAAAGCTCCCCGAGCTTAACGACGTTACTTTAGCGGCAGTATTTTATTAAATAATTAGTACAACCATGCTTCAAGTTGCCTTTGTTTTGTTTTCTGTTCTATCAATTGGTATAGCCGCGCGAAATTTTGCAAGAGTACGACGCAATATTTTTTTAGGGCAGGAAGAAGACGTCGCAGGCCCGACCGGCGAGCGATGGAAAAATGTTTTCCTGGTCGCTTTAGGTCAAAAGAAAATGTTTAAAAACTGGATTCCAGCCTTTTTACACTTGGTTATATACGTTTCTTTTGTAATCACTCAGATCGAATTGTTAGAGATATTTGTAGACGGCGCATTTGGAACGCACCGTTTTTTCGCTCCCCGACTTGGCGGCGTTTATACTTTTGTTATCGGATTCATTGAAGTGTTGAGCGCCCTTACGCTCCTCGTTACCATCGCTTTCATTTTAAGAAGAGGCGTTTTAAAAGTAGCCCGCTTCCAAAAACCTGAGATGAGCGGTTTTCCTCATCGCGACGCATACCTTATCCTGACTTTTGAATTAGCCCTTATTTTTGCTATTTTCTGTATGAACGGCGCCGACGCTGTTTTACAACAAAGGATACCGGAACATTTTCATTCAACCGGTTTTTTAGCGGTAAGCGGCTGGTCGGGGCCGGCTTTACTCCATAATTGGTCCACAAACAGTCTTTTGGCGCTGCAAGGTTTTGGTTGGTGGCTACATTTGACGATGGTTTTCATTTTTCTGAATTACCTGCCTTTTTCTAAGCACCTGCATATTCTACTGGCGTTTCCGACTACTTATTACAGTCGTCTGGCTCCGCGCGGCCAGATGCAAAATATGCCGGAAATCATGCATGAAGTAAAAAATATGCTGGGTCTGTCAGAATCTGAAGCTGCGGCAGGGACGGAAACGCCTTCCTTTGGCGCAAACGACGTTTTTTCGCTCAGTTGGAGGAATGTGTTGGAGGCGTACAGTTGTACGGAATGCGGGCGTTGTACCGCCGCGTGTCCGGCAAATATTACCGGTAAAAAATTATCTCCCCGCAAAATAATGATGGACGTTCGCGACCGGGCGGAAGAAATAGGGCGGAAAATAGACTCAGGGGACGGCCAATTGATTAAAAAAGATTTACCAGAAAAAGAGACCGTCCTGACCAAATCAAATTTTGACGACGGCAAGTCGCTCTTCAACTATATTTCCCCGGAAGAATTAAACGCCTGCACAACCTGTAATGCTTGCGTGGAAGCGTGCCCCATATTGATTAATCCATTGGATATTATTCTAAAAATGCGTCGGTATGAAATATTGACGACTTCTTCCGGCCCTGCGGACTGGACGCCTATGTTCACCAGTTTAGAAAACAGCGGAAGCGTTTGGCAAATTCCCGTCGACCGCGATCATTGGGCCAAAGAATGATTCAATATTCAACCCGCTGACTTTTTTTCCACGCTTTTATTGCCCCGGATCAGCCGTATGATTCACATCGCCCGTTTTAACGGCGATAAAATCCAGATTATTTATATTTCCAGTAAAACTAATATCAAAGTTTGTCAGGGATGGCAAATCAAAAGGTTTGGCAGGGTCGGCAAATACATAACTTGCAGGGACAAACTGCCACGATGGAGCTGGAAAGTGGTCGATAAATCCTAAAATAACCTTTTGCATTAAGGTTATATCAAAAGTTGTCACACTGCCGCTTAAGTTGACGTCCGCCGCAATAAGGCTGTAAGGATTATCAAAAGACTGGATATGAAGAATGTACCTACGCGTTTGCAGCAGATCCACCGCATCCACGCCGTTAGAAGGCGACGTATTTTTGGTTAATGAAAAATTATGAGAAACATTAAGCGTCAGGCCTCCAAAAGAAAACAAGCCGTCGGCGTCGGTAGTAGCGGTATATATACTGTCCAGCGTGACCTGAGCGTTTGGAACCGGCGTTCCGTTGTAGGTTTTAATATGCCCTGAAACCGACGCCCTGATTGGCCCGTTAGAACCGTCGAAAGTAGAAGCGCCGGAATTGGCGGGATCCAGCCAGTCCTTCAGACGGGTGGAAGCCTGATCGCCATCCCAGGAAACGGCCAGTCTGCCGTAAATAACGTAATTGTTCGTACATCCGTCCGTACTATTGATCCCTCCATGTAATTGAGCGATTATTCTTGCATTTTGGTCAAATAGGGGAGAGCCGGAAGATCCGTCTTCTGAAGTGCCCTGCGTTAGCGTTGTTTGGATATGCGTATAGGCCGGCGTGGTAACGTTATTGGACCAAAAAGTCGAATTTGGCAAAACAATCGGCGCCGAATTAGAAAGGCTGATTTTTTTGATATCGCCCTGCGGATGGTGAATCATAGTGGTCGAAGAAGGCAAAACAGAGGTGTCTCTGTTCCAGCCAGCATAAAAAGGGTTGTAATCGGAAGGAATCTGGTTCGTCAACGTGACTAAAAGAAAATCGCTGCCCTGCCTGCCGGCGTCAAAATGACAACCTTGTAAGGACGTCAGAGCGGGCTCCGTAGCGGGATTCGAGCAATCTGCCGATTCATAATTAAAGTAAAAAGTCCAGCGATTATAGTTGGGAATGTATCCGTCCTGGCAATGGTAAGCGCTCAGCACATACGGCGTCCCGTCTTTACTGGTGTTGGCCATGATTGAACCGCTGCACCAGAAAGCGGCATTTTTCATGGCCATATAGATTCTGACGACGCTCCTTTTTTGAGTTTGCCAGTTGGCTCCCTGCGGGCAGTTAACGTTTAACTCGCAGGTCAGCGCCCCGTTAAAACCGGTGTCGTCTGTTTGGTTGGCGGACTGTGCGCCGCCGCGATAATGGTGATAAATAAAAGGAATATCAAAACGTCCCAGGCCCTTGACGGATGCGGGTTCAAAATATTCAATCACGCATTCTTCGCCTTTAAGCGGACCGC
Source organism: Chitinophagales bacterium (assembly GCA_038230555.1). GTDB lineage: Bacteria > Bacteroidota > Bacteroidia > Chitinophagales > Saprospiraceae > JAAFJT01. Next base: position 1,814 of record JBBRMZ010000165.1, on the reverse strand, counting down.
TCAAAAACTCTGCTTCTTTCGAGTTATTCGCCGCTGTATAAGCCCCTAGAACGTTTTTTCGATCCAAAGAAAAAACAAATAATCTGGCTCCCGGCGGTAAATGAAAATGGTCGTAAGCGATAGCGATCTCCTTTGCCTTTTCCGATTTCAGCCGTAGACGCCAGATTCTGTCGCCATTTCCCAATTCGGTCCAAGCCCCGGCGTTCTGTAGAGTAAAGCCGGTCTTTAGAGCGACGGCTACGCGATAAGTTTCATGGGGGGCGGTTTTATCTTCCTCATAGACCTGGTTCCAATCGGGCTGAATAACTTCGGTCGCTTCGGGCAGGGGCAAATTTCTGGAAAAGGTAACGGGAGTCCCTTTTTGATTAATTTGCGCGGATACCAATGAAAGGCAAAAGCTCCAACAAAAAAATAAAGGAATAAAATAGAGACCTGTAAAACGGCGGCTCTTTCCCGAACCGGAAAAACAGGAGAAAATAAATTGGGACATGGGAATAAAATAATTATGCGTGGAATACTTTAATCAATCGGTTGAAATCAATGCGGTTATAAATATTTTTTACATTAATTCAAAATTAGAACGATACTAAAGTATAAAAATAAGTGGTTTTGAGCAAAATGCAAATAAATCCCGGTTAAAAACCGGTAAATTTAACGCCTCCGTCAAGATAAAAGAAAAATTTGTTCGCGATCATTTTGAATAATGTAGGGGGCTTTTACGCTCCATCTCGTCAACATATTCGACGTCGCCGAGCCGAAACTTAAAGGGTAATTTTTTTCCTTTCATCATATCATACTCAATCTTACAGAAAAAAGGCAGGGAGGCAGGGTTGAAAACATAGGGCGTCGCCGTTGCTCGAACGGTAAACAGCGGATTAGACGCGGCCTGCGAAAATTTGTCAAAGTAAAACGAAAGATTGCCCGCCGCTAACGAAGCCTGCGGAGCCGGTTTTTTAAAGTATTCTATGGTCATTGATTGCGCCCCGGCAACGGAAAGCCATAATATTTGTATAAAAAAGAACCACGCTAATTTCATATCCTGGTTTTATAAAAGGCCGGATCGTTTTGAAGATAATAGACAAATATACTTATAATTTTGCAAAAGCGTGCGGTCTATTTTAGCGAAAAAAATAATAGAGGAGATGCAAAAATAAAATTTTATATATGATTACGATAACTGCCGGAATGATCTTTTAGAAGGTTCGGATATATAAAAGCGCGGTTTCAGGAAAAAAAGGCGAAGGATTTTATCAATCGATGAAAGCGCTCGACGGCGGCAGGATTTCAATAGCCGCTCCCGAGATCAACGCTCCAAAACCGCCAACTTCCCCGACCACACCCTCTCCTTCCCCTCCCACAACGCGCAAATATACATCCCCGCCGCCGGCCCCGCCGCCTCGGGATGGAAAACGTCCATGCCCGCCGACAGCGCCGCGCTGTACACCAAACGCCCCAGACGGTCGTACATAAAGAACCGCCCGGGCTGTTGCAGCGGCGCGCTCAGCTCCAGCGTTAGCGGCCCGTTCGTCGGGTTGGGATACAGTTTGACCTCCTTTTTTTCGGAGATGTCCGCGGTCGGGGTCAGGGTGTCGCAGGGGCTGCCTTTGAGTGCGCCCAAGCGGAAAAATGGATAGTTGGGCAAAGACCGGTTGTAAGTGGGCAATTGTATGGCATGTTGTCGAACATGGCAGGCTAATCCCAAGCTGTCGGGATAATCGATAACATGTAAAATATCAGAGGTGCTTGGGGTGGTGATATATATTTTTCCGTCCGGAGCTAATCGCGGCGTAGAAAAATAAGTTCCAATAATTCCC
>JBBRMZ010000164.1:0-10357 GCA_038230555.1 Chitinophagales bacterium | reverse complement strand
TGGCTTTGAAAAGAAAGGTTGGCTTTTGTCATCGTAATTTATGGTTTGGAAAACACAAGTTACGCGACCGATTCCTTTCTTAAAAATTAATTGCCAATTTTTTAAAAGCAAACCGCTAAATTTTAAAACATACTCTAAGTTGATACTTTTTACATAACGATTAGCAAAAAATATATTATAAGGCCTTCTGCAAATTTGTCGCCGCCAAAAACGCACTTTACTCGCTCAAACAAACGCCCCTATTTATTAATCACTACCACGCTCGGACAGCTTTCCGTCCATTCTGAATGTAACCGCCGCGCCCGTTCCCAATAGGCGCGGCTGACCAGCAGCAGGTCGTACCGGGCGAGGCTGGCGGGATCGAACGCTAAGCCCTGCAGGACGGTAATACGGGAAAAACCATCATAAATATGGTCTTTGAAGGCATCCATCACGTCGAGGAGGGTGACGGCGGCGTCGGGGTTGAGGTCGACGCTTTGCAGGTAGCGGAGCAAAAAATGGTCGGCGACGCCATCAGCGACGATCAGAATCTGGCGGAGAGTTTCAAAACCGCGATCAATCAGGGCTGCGACGGGGGTCTCCATAGCTTCGTAAAAATGATGAACGACGCCGCCGGTTTCCTCGTTGGAAAAAAGCGGGCGGGAGCCGCCGACGAGCATGAGGTCGAATCCGCCGCCGCCGGCGTAACGCTCGATTTCCTGCACGAGGTTGTTCGTGGCCTTATAATAAGTTTGCAGGCGCAGGCGGCGCTCGCTGGCGGCGGCGAGGATGGGTTCAAAACTTTCTTTTTCAAAGAACTCGGCTTCTTTGGGCGAAATGTCGGCGCTCGGCGAAAGGTGGGCGGCGGTCAGATGGAGGCTGTCGGGGGATGTCCAGCCCAGTTGGCTGGCGAGGTCGAGCAGCCGGACGCCAGAGGCGGGACTGCCAAAAGAGATCAATAGTTTGAGCGCCTTAACCCCTTCCCCTACCAGACCGGTCACGACGGGTTTAACCTTCTTAAAAAAGTAGTCGATGGCGTCAAGCGCCGGGCCGGTCATACAGGTGGTGACGAGCGCCATGACGACCATCATGGAAAAAACGGCCGCATTCAGCACGCCGAGGTCGTAGCCGATGTTGATGACCACGAAACCCATCAGGCCGCGCGTGTTCATCAGGGCGCCCACAATCAGCGACTCCCGCCAGGAGTTGCCGACCAGCCGCGCCGCCAGCGCGCTCCCCAGGAACTTACCCGCGACGGCGATTAAAATGACCCAGCCGCAAACGATCCAAAGATGGGCGCTGTCCAGCAGACCGATTTGGGTGCGCAGACCCGTCAGCACAAAAAACAGGGGCAGCAACAGTACCAAGGAAATGTCTTCAATCTTATTGGCCAGCACGCGCCGGAATTTCGGGTTGGCCGGAATGATGACCCCCGCAATGAACGCGCCAAACAGGGCGTGGACTCCGATGATCTCCGTGGTGAAAGCAGACAGGATCAGCAGGGAAAAAATGAGGGCCAGCAGGGGTTTATTGACCGTTTCAGGCGCAAAACTCCGGGTAGCGATCTTTTCCAGCAGGGGTTTGACGGCGTAGATCATCAGCGCGACAAAAACGACCGTGAATAAAATGGTCAACCCGGCGGACGCGACCGAACCGGCTTTCACGATGGCAATGACGACCGCCAGCATACACCAGGCGGTGACGTCGTCGGCAGCGGCGGCGGCGAGCGAAATGATCCCTTCGCGCTGTTTGGTTATGCCGCGCTCCTGGGCGATGCGCGCCAGCACGGGAAAAGCGGTGACGCTCATGGCTACGCCGATAAACAACGCGAACGCCAAAAAAGTAATATGTTCGGGCGCAAACTCGCGGTATATGAACCAGGCCAGGCAAACGCCGAGCACAAAAGGGAAAACGACGCCCGCATGGCTGATAACGACGGCGTCGCGGGCAGTTTGCCGCAACGAATGGAGATCCAACTCCATGCCGATGATGAACATGAACAAAATCAGGCCGATCTGGCTCAGGAATTGAAGGTTGGGCAGCGAAGCGGGCGGGAATAAAAATCCGCCCAGCGCGGGCAGAAACAAGCCTGCCAGCGATGGACCTAAAGCTATACCCGCCAGAATTTCGCCAACGACGGTGGGCTGTTTGATTTTGACCATGAGCCAGCCCAGCGCGCGGGCGGCAACGATGATGGTGAATATTTGCAATAATAAAATAGCGCCTGGCGACTGTATGTTTTCGTGAAAAGATTTCCATACGTTTGGAGCCGTTTGCGCCACTGCTGTTGCGGGCGGCAGGTATTTACTCGCCTGTAGCGAATCGCCTTGTTGGAGGATCGCCCAAAGTCCGGCGCCGCACACGCCGACGATCGTTAAATAAACAAGAATTTTGCGATTCATACATCCCAATTTGCCTTTACGGGTAGAAAAAAAAACGAAAGTAATCAATATGCTGAAAAAAATAGCGCGATTTAAGCCGGACCAGCCAGAATTTTCTTTAAAATTTAAATTAATGTTAAGTTTGTGTAAAAATGACGATAAGTTTGTTTATAACAGAAATAAGGCGTATCTTTGCACTCGATTTTATATAACCTTGGTGCAAGTAGTGGTTTTTAACGGCGAATGACGCCTTTTCACGTTCCTACTCCTTTCTCTTTATTTTGTCCCGGCGTTCTGCCCTTCGTCCGACGATCCTTTTGGAGCGGCCATCCTGCAGAAGCTATTACCCGGCTCCCGCGACAATACCTGAGAGGCAGAGTCGCATAACGTAAGATTTTCCTTAATCGAAACCTGGTATTTGCATCCAATACAAATCCTTTTATATGGATGCTTTTCGTAATTTAGGTCTGGATGAAGACCTATTGAAATCTATTGAGGCGCTGGGATTTACTACGCCCACGCCCGTACAGGAAAAAACCATTCCGCTCTTATTACAGGCGTCCGGCGACGTAATCGCGCTGGCGCAAACAGGAACCGGTAAAACGGCGGCTTTTGGTCTTCCTTTATTACAACACAGCGACCCGGACAACCGGGCGGTTCAGGGGCTGGTGCTTTGCCCGACGCGCGAACTCTGCGTGCAGGTGGCGAGCGACCTGGAGAATTATAGCAAATTTGCCCGTCAATACAAAGTGACGGCCGTGTACGGCGGCGCGAGTATTGAAACGCAAATCCGCGCTATTAAAGCGGGCACGCAAATCATCGTCGCTACGCCCGGACGATTAATTGATTTGGTCAAACGCAAAGCCGTTCATTTGGAACAAGTCAAGCGCCTCGTTTTGGACGAAGCGGACGAAATGCTCAATATGGGCTTTAAGGAGGATATCGATATTATTCTTGAAAGCGCCAACAATGTAGAATCCGTATGGTTGTTTTCGGCGACTATGTCGGAAGAAGTACGCGCCATTTCGCGCAACTATATGACCAACCCGACGGAAATCACCACGGGGAAGAAAAACCAAGGGGCGGAGAATATAGAGCACCAGTATTATGTGTGCCGTCCGGAAGACCGTTACGCTACCCTGAAAAGAATTGTCGATTCGCAGCCTGATATTTTTGGCCTGATCTTCTGCCGCACCAAAGCGGAAACCAAAGAAGTAGCCGACCAAATGATGCGCGACGGTTACGATTCGGACGCCCTTCATGGCGACCTGTCGCAAAACGACCGCGACCGCGTGATGAACCGTTTCCGCGAAAACAATATCCAGTTGCTGATCGCGACGGATGTTGCCGCCCGCGGGATCGACGTAAGCGATATTACGCACGTTATCCATTACGGTTTGCCGGACGATATTGAGGTTTACACGCACCGGAGCGGCAGAACCGGAAGGGCTGGAAAAACGGGGGTCAGTATCACGATCACGACGCCGAAACACGCCGTCCGCATCCGCGATATTGAACGCCTTACCCGCGCGACCATTAAGAAAATGTCGATCCCGACCGGACCGGAAGTTTGCCAGAAACAATTGTTCCACATTGTGACGACCATCAACGACGTGGAAGTACAGGAGGAACAAATATCTCCATTTTTGCCACAAATCAACGAAGCGCTCGCGAACCTGAGCAAAGAAGAACTGATCAAACGGTTTGCCAGTATGGAATTTAACCGTTTTCTTTCCTACTATAAAGACGCGCCGGACCTGAACGTGCGCCCGCGCCACGAATCTGTCCGCGGCGACGTCCGCGATTCGCGCCCGCGCTTTAGCTCCGAAGGGGGTTCCCGCAGCGCCAATGGAAACACACGCTTATTCGCCAACATCGGCGAAATGGACGGCGTCTTCCGGAAAGGCTTTGTCCAGTTGCTGGTCGGGCAAATGGACGTTCCCTCTGTCGCCATCGGCAACATCGATATTAAAAAATCATTTATGCACTTCGACGTGGATTCCCGCTATGCGCAGGTTGTAGCCGACGGATTGCAGCAAATGAATTTTAACGGCCGGCGCGTTCGCGTGGACGAAGCGGATGGCGGCGGAAATAACGGCGGCGGTAGCGGCGGAAGTAATTTCAGCGCGGCGCCGAAACGGAGATGGGAAAGAGCAAGGTAAGAAAGTTGGAAATAGGAGATATGAAATATGAAATATTTTGTGCGTCCATTGCTCCCAATTATTTTTAAGGTTTAGAAAATACGGAGGCCGCCCATTCTGGGCGGCCTCTTTTTTATTTTATAAATATTTTTTCCGTACGCGTTATACTTCAGGGTTTAAACGACCCTGCTCGATTAAGGCGGCTTTAATCCTATACACCTCTGATAAATCAACTTCGAGCGCGTCGGTTATTTCTTCGTCAGAAAGAATTTTTTTAATTAAAAGACGCTCCACTAGTTTTCTCGTTAACAGCACTCTTTCTTCCGCTTTTCCTTCTGCTTTTCCTTCCGCTTTTCCTTCCGCTTTTCCTGCTGTTCTTTCTTTATACAGCATTGTTTCAAATTGAGTCATGACTTCTGCTTTTATATCTGGAGATAAATTTTTATCTGCTAATTCATTCAGTTCTAAGGGATTCAACGGGCTTAACCTGTATAAGTACTCTGCAAAATTACGGCGTATTTGTTTAAATTCCGTCTTATTACCAAAAAAATTAAAGAAAGACGCATAATGGAGCCTGGTAAATACGGTATTTTTGACTTTCTTCATTAAAAGCATCATTCCGCCCAAAGGAGAAAACTCGCTTAACTGAAGCAGTATTTCATCGGGCGTCTGATGTACGGCTATTAAAATATAATCAAAATTCGGGATAAATCGTGCCGCGCCGGGCGGCAAATCTTTAAAACTTTCGGCAAAAGGTTTTTTAACCCACGGCTTTTTACCTTGGTAAAAGATAATGGGTATGATAATCGATAGTTCTCTGCCTTCGTGTTGGTCCTTTTCCCAAATGGCTTGCAAATATTGTAACAACTGGCGATGTAGCCGGGCGTCGGGCGCGCTTTTATGTTCAAAAAGCAGGACGACGGTAACTTCTGCGGGCTTTCCCTTTCCTTTTAAAACGGTACGGTACACGACATCTGCATAGAATTCACGGAGCGCGCCGGAAATATAGTTGGCCGGATCCAGTTCCAATTCATCGGTATTGAGTTGTTCGGCCAGGTCGGGCGGAAAAAAATAACTGATACAATCGGCGACAGTCTGCGGGACTTGGAAAGTTCCCTTGAACAGCCGGTCGTGGATGTTGTGAATAATCGGTTTAATTTTTTTCATAGTATGTTTAAAGCGCTCCTTCTCAAATGTTTTTAGTGTGACCGACTAGCTTCAAATTTTTCAATCTCCGGCTTCAGATTCAGTAAATAATCAATATCGTCGAAGCCATTGATCAGGCATTCCTTTTTGTAGGGGTTGATCTCGAACGTTTCTGCCTGGCCGGTCGCGTTGATGCGGATCTCCTGTTTTTCCAGATCGACGGAGACGGTATCAGTCGGTTTTAGTTCAAAAAGTTGGTTTAGAAAAGGATCCGATATGGTGACGGGCAGTAAACCGTTGTTGAGGGCATTATTTTTGAAAATGTCTGCAAAGAAACTGCTGACCACTACCCGGAAACCGTAATCGTCCAAAGCCCAAGCAGCGTGTTCGCGGCTGCTGCCGCAGCCGAAGTTCTTCCCGGCCACCAGAATTTTTCCTGAATACATTGGATTGTTCAGAATAAATCCTTCGATGGGTTGATTGTTCTTGTCGTACCTCCAATCGCGGAAGAGGTTGGCGCCGAAACCGTCGCGGTTGGTCGCTTTCAAAAAGCGGGCGGGAATGATTTGATCGGTATCCACATTTTCCAGCGGAAGCGGCACGAAAGTAGAAGACAGAGCGGTGAATTTTTCCATAATTGATCGTAAAAACGAGGATAAAATAAAAGAATGGCCGTAAAATTAATCATTCGCGGCGGAATCCGGCGAACAAATTCTCACTCGAAAGTAAGCAAAAACGCTTTAAAACAGGATAAGATACACGCCTAAGAAAAATATTGTTTATTTTAACGGCTCAATTCGCTTCAACCTTTCAACATGAAAAACCTACTTGCAGGCATTTGCTTTTTTGCAGCTTTCGCCGCTGCCGACGCTCAAACCCGTCTGATCGCCATTAAATGCGGCAGACTGATCGACGGGAAATCGGACCGGGTAATGACCAACGTGGTCGTAGTCGTCGCCGACAACAAAATTCAATCCATTAACGCCAACGGACAAGTACCGGCGGGAATAACGGAAGTGGTCGATCTTTCCGACGAAACCGTTATGCCCGGGCTGATCGATTGCCATACGCACGTTTTGTTGCAGGGGGATATCACGAGCGAGGATTACGACGTTCAGTTGCTCAAAGAATCCATTCCGTACCGGACTTTACGGGCGACGGTCGCCTGTAAAACGGCGCTAATGAACGGTTTCACCACTATCCGGGATCTTGAAACAGAAGGCGCCATGTACGCGGACGTAGACCTGAAGAAAGCGATCAATAATAAAGTCATCGAAGGACCGCATATGTTTGTCTCGACCCGCGCCATCAATACCACCGGTCATTATGGCTTGAGCAACCGCGAGTACGCGTGGGAATTGCGTATGCCGAAAGGGATCCAGGAAATTACGGGCGCCGACGAGGCGCGCCGCGCAACGCGCGAACAAATTTCTTACGGGGCGGACTGGATCAAGATATATGCCGACCGGGGATATTATAAAACGACGGACGGCGCATACCGGAGCATTCCTAACTTTACTAAAGAAGAGATCGAAGCCATTGGCGACGAGACCGTCAAATCAAGAAAGAAACTGGCCGCGCACGCCGTCACGCGGGACGGGATCATTTACGCGATCCAGGCTGGCGCTTCGACAATCGAACATGGTTTTGGGATGGACGACGAATGTATCCGGCTGATGGTCGCCAAAGGGATTTACTGGTGTCCAACTATTTTTGTCAATGAATTTGTCGCAAAAGGGCGCGCAGCGGCGGGCAGTTCCATCAATCTGCAATTTAGCGAAACCCTGCCCGCCACGTTTACCAAAGCGCTCAACAGCGGGGTCAAAATTGCGTTCGGCACAGACGTCGGCGGATTTGACTGGAAAGAGAACGAGGCGCAGGAATTTACGTATATGGTCAAATGGGGCATGACGCCGATGCGCGCGATACAGTCGGCGACGACGGTTGCAGCGGCGCTGTTGGATATGCAGGGGAAATTGGGCGAAGTCAGCGCGGGCGCTTTTGCCGATCTGGTTGCAGTGAAAGGCGATCCATTGCAGGATATTACGTTATTGCAGAAAATTGATTTTGTAATGAAAGACGGAACGGTTTATAAAAAAAGTAAGAATTGAGATAAAACTGTGGGGATGGTTGATAAATTTTTGCAAAAATTTATCAACCATCCCTTTTCGGGTTTTCTAGTCGCAAGCTTATGTATCAATTGTATCTATTTACTCCATTTATTAACCCGCGCGCTAATATGATTCCATAGCTTTACCCATCGGTTATCATAATGCGCGTATCCTTTTTTCATTTTTGCTAGAATAATGGCGGTTTCTTCTAAAGGAACTTTTTCGACTATTATGGGCGCAGACGCCAGCGGCGGGACAATATTAAACTGCGAATGCGTCGAGCTATCGCCCGTCACGTGGTTGGTCAGGGCAGGATTGGGGTATAAATTCAATTTATCGTTTAAAATGCCGGTCGCGTGCCAGCGAATAGCCCAGGAGCTAATCCGGCCTTCTGCCTGGTTGCGGAGCATCCACATATAATTAAACGCGCCGTCCAGGTTGACGCGCTTTTCCATGCCGCGTTTTTGCACTTCCGCCAGGAGTTTTTTAGAATCCGGTTCAAAAAGCGCCCAGCGGTCGCTCCAAGTTCCCCAGCCGTAGCAGTCGGGGACGCGGGTGAAAAAGGTCGCGGGAGTTTCGGGGTCGACAGCGAAGAAATTACAGGTATTGACGCTCAGGACGCAGGGTTCGTTTTCATAAAGCGCCAGCGCGTCGTTCATGTACTGCAAAAAATAAGGCGACGTGATCAGGTCGTCTTCTAAAACAATTATTTTCCCATGCCGCCGGACGATTTCGGTCACGCCGGCAATAATGGATTTGGCCAGGCCCCAATTGTTTTTCCGTTCGATTACTTCCACGTTTGCGAAGCGTTTTTCTTTTAAGGCGATATGGCGGACGCGGGCTATTTTATCCATTTGCTCATGGGCGGCATCCGGTTTTGGGCCGTCGCAGAAAATATATAGTTTTGTCTCTCCGGCCAAGGTATTAACGGCCAAAGTGTCGAGGGTTTGCTGAGTTAGCGTGGGACGGTTATACGCAAATAAAACAACCGGAGCCAGGTCCGTCATATGGAGGAGGGATGAGTTATGAGGGATGAGTTATGTTTTTTATGATATTTGACCGACCAGTTCTGGTTCATTTTTAAAGCGCTTTAGCGCCGCTACGATTTAAGGCTGACAACATTTTTATTCCTGAAACGTAATAAGAGCGCGCAAAGTTAAACTAAATCAATATGGGACGGTTGACAGGGCTAAATTTCCCGCAGATTTTCGCAGATTTGTTTGCCGTAGGCTTTACAGACTTGAACGGACGAACGGGCGCCTTGCTGCCTCTGTTGATTCTTTTGAAAAACTTGTCTTTACAGTTACATATTACATGCTCTATTTCTGCACGCTATTCGATAGCGGTTATTTGGATCGCGGTCTGGCCAATTATCAGTCACTGATCGAAACGGGCTGCGATTTTCATTTGTATGTTTTTGCGTTCGACGACGCTTCGTTGAACGTGTTGAAGGAAATGGATTTGCCGCGATTGACTGTCGTTTCTTTGAAAGAATTTGAGGACGAACAGTTGCTTGCAGTGAAACCAAGCCGGGGCCGCGGGGAATATTGTTGGACCTGTACGGGTTCGACCATTTTATATGTGCTACAGCATTATAAAAAGCTGCACTGTATTTATATCGATGCGGATCTGTGGTTCTATAGCGATCCAAAGGTGTTGATCGAAGAAATGCCGGAAAGCGCGAATGTGCTGATTACCGAACATCGCTATACGCCGCAATACGATAAATCGGCCCTGTCGGGCATTTATTGCGTCCAATTTATGTATTTTGACGCTACGGAGAACGGACTGCATATTTTGAACTGGTGGCGCGACCGCTGCCTCGAATGGTGTTATAACCGCCACGAGGACGGAAAATTTGGCGACCAAAAATATTTGGACGACTGGACGCGACGGTTTAAAGGGGTTCATGTATTAAAACACCCGGGTGGCGGAATGGCGCCTTGGAATATTCAGCAATACGGTCTGGAAAAATCGGGAACAGACGAACTGACAGGGGTTGTTTATAACCGGGCAGAGATCGGAAAATCTTTCCAGCCGGTATTTTTTCATTTTCACGGGCTAAAATTATATGAAAACGGCAAAACGATCCTCGCTCCTAAAATGTATCTAACCAATAAAAAAGTCAGGGAGTGGTTATATGAGCCATATATCGCGCGGCTGAAAGAAGCGAAAGCGTCGGTCGTTAAGATAGAACCTGGTTTGGCAGCCGCCGGAATCCTTACGACGGCGCAGTATTCAAAAGACAAAAATAAGGGCTGGGGAAGCTGGCTAAAGACTAATTTTTTGAATGGTTAAAACGTCATCCTTTTATTACTCTTTTTAACGGCAGCAGGTTCATAGCATTCCCGCTGAGTCCTTTGATTTCTTTCCTGGCAAACCGGCTGGCTTCGTCGTAGAATAAAAAAACAACGGGCGCTTCGTCGATTAATATGCGGTCCATCTGACGATAGACCGCATATCTTTTTTTATCGTCGTTTTCTTTAAGCGCCGCTTCGTACAGGGCGTCGAATTCCGCGTTTTTGAAACGCGTATAGTTGGGCGGAGCCGGATTTTTGCCGTAAAAAACCGTATAGAAACTTTCCGCGTCGGGATAGTC
>JBBRMZ010000163.1:0-10506 GCA_038230555.1 Chitinophagales bacterium | reverse complement strand
TTATCCGAGTTCTTTTGAGCCTCCCGCAAGGTCGATACTTCCGTCTGTGTGAGTTGATTTGCTTTGATCATCCACAAAGATACGAATTTTAGCGTTTATTTAATGCATACTACTTACTACGCGAGTTATGAATTAATTTAATGTAACTAAAACTACTTAGGCGTTTAAATTTTTCATTACAAGACAACTCTCAATACCGCATTACAGCGAATATAGAATCAGATCCTTATTCTATTGCCCGGAAGTTTCATCCGACTCCTGGGCTACCAGTTTTTTAAATTTTTTGCTGCCCCGGACGCGAGACCTTGAACAGTGTATAAGCGAAAGCCAGGTATAAGATGGATACGATGGCGGTCAGGAGAATGATATCCAGGTTATTATCCATTTAAGTTGGTTTTTTTTGAATTTAAGTACATTAGTAACATAAGCATGGTGGGCGGCCATAGGCCCAAAAAGATACCGCGGTCGTGGTTATTTAACACGACGTAATAATATTCGGAGGTGAAAATAATAACGACGACCAGGGTTAAAATGGTAAATTCTAAGACGGAAAATTTAGACATGAAGCGTAATTTATGGTATGATGTATGGTTGAATTTATAGACGCCCTTTATAATTGGGGGCGATAGTAAATGGCGCGAATATTCCGTTTTCAGGTCCATGGCAGGGTATATTGGTCAAAGCAAAAAGACAGTTTGCCGCCGGTCGGCGGCTAAGCAAATGCGAAAGTGTACCGATTAATTCTAATGTACGTAAGATTCTACGTATGTTAACGTTACATTCAGGTCGCAAAGCATAATTTTTTCAGACCGAATCGCGTACCGACATTATAGCTTACAACACAACTAAAATGGAAGGATCAAGTTGCAAAAAAGACTGAAAAATATAGTAAGGGTAGCCAAAGTTACCAACTCCATGCCATCCTGCGCTACACGCACAAGGGGCGGTTAGGTAGGACGCCTTTTTTTATTTTTTCAAAAAATAAAAAAAGGCGTCCCTTTCCCGAATTTTCCGTCTCTTCAGGTATGGGCTAAAGAATCTTGCAAAATTTATTATTCAAGAATCCAATCCTTTTCTTCCTTCACCCCATCCTTTTCAACAAATATCCTATACTTCCCTTTATGCAAATAAGATTTTTCTCCGTTTTCCCCTTTAGTTAGCTCAATCTTCTTCGTTTCCTTATCGTCTTTGGCGGCGTCGTTCAGCCAGGTCTGATAGGCGGTCCGCGATTCGTCGGAGTAGGTCATATTATAAGGAATATAGTTCAGTCCGGCTTTCACGGGCTGCGTAAATTCCCCGACGACCAGGTCTTTTCCGGCCCGGACGGTCACTTTTGCATTTCCCGCAGTTTTTGCATACACAGGAATAAGGACTGTTTTTTCTTTCGCTTCGGTATATTGATCGCGGTCGCGTCTTCCGGGCGCGCTGAAGCGCGTTTTCTTCACGTCGAACAGGACGAATTCTTTTTTTAGCGTGGCGGAATCCATTTTTTGTAATTGCTCTACATTAGCCACGTAGAGCGACCGGCCGTGAGTGCCGACGATCAAATCATTTTCCCGGGGATGCACCATGACGTCGTGGACCGCCACATTGGGCAGATCTTTGCCAAAGGTCATAAAAGATTTGCCTTTGTTCAAAGAAACGTACAGCCCGTTATCGGTTCCCACATATAGAATATTCGGATTTTTAGGGTCTTCTTTCACCACGTTGACCGGTTCTGCCGGCAGGTCGGTTCCGATGCGTTCCCAGGTTTGGCCGTAATTGGTCGATTTATATAAATAAGCGTTGAAATCGTCCCAACGATACCCGTTGAGAGCGGCAAAAACGGTAGCTTTATCATGCCCGCTCGCAATGACGCGGCTCACCCATAAATTTTGAGGAAGGCCGTCGGAAATCAACGTCCAGGAAACGCCGCCGTCTTTGGAAACATGGATCAGGCCGTCGTCCGACCCCGTGTACAACAGGCCAAACTTGAGCGGGGACTCGTGGATCGCGCTCAGCGTTCCGTAAGGCACGTTGCCTTTGACGGCGCCTTTGGTGAGGTCTTCAGAAATGGCTTCCCAATCGTCGCCTTTGTTGAGCGACCGATATAGTTTATTGGCCCCGAAATACAGAACGTCCTGGTTGTGCGTAGACAGCCAGATGGGCGTTTGCCAATTGAAACGCAGCGGTTTTTCGCCCAGTTGATGTTTGGGCGTAATTTGTTTAGGCCGCGCGGGAGATTTCGTGTTCTCCCTGAAATAATTTCCAAACTGAAAACCCGTATAGACCGTCGCATTATCGCGCGTGTCCACCATGACCTGCATCCCGTCGCCTCCCATAATGCTTTTATAAGGATATTGCCCGGAAGCCTGCCAGCCGTTACCGGTATCGGCGTCGTGCGGCCCCATCCAGGCGCCGTTGTCCTGGAGGCCGCCATATACATTATAGGGTTCCGCCATGTCGGCATTGATAAAATAATATTGACCTAACGGCGCCGAATTTAGTTTAGACCACGATTTTCCGTCGTCGTACGTCATGTTCAGGCCCCCGTCGTTTCCGTTCAGCAAATGGCCTTTCCGGTTGGGATCGATCCAGAGGGCGTGATGGTCGCCGTGCATATTGTCCGAATCCAGCGCTTTCCAGGTTTTCCCGCCGTCGTCCGATTTGATAATACGCAGGCCCATGATATAAAGCTGGTTCGGGTCGCCCGGAGTTACCCGAATCTGGGCAAAATAATATCCGTAGGTAAAAAAGATATTATCCAGCGTCTGTTGGTGCGTTTTCTTCCAGGTTTTTCCCTCGTCATCCGAGCGGTATACTTCGGGGCCCTTTATTTCTGTGGCGCCGAACCCGCTGTCGCCTTCATCAAGATAGTCGTACAAAGTTTTGGGCGTTATTTTCCCTTCTTTGGCCATCGTCACGATCTCGTCGGAATTATATTTTTCCGGGAAACCGTTCTTCTTCAGAAAGCCGGCCAGCGATTTTTTATCCAGTTTCAGGAAATCCTCCTTACTCATGGTTTTCAGCTTCTCTTTGGTCAGTTCGGCCTCGTCCGTTTTATCCTTCTCCTTCTTTTTATCCTTCGGAAAATTATTATCAATCACGGCAAACAGAACCGGTTTCCCCTGATAATGGGTCATATCCAAACCAATCCGGCCCGCTTTTTTGCCGTGCGGGAAACCGCTTTCAGTAGTGGAAACCAGACTCCAGGTTTCTCCGCCGTCGACGCTTTTGTAAATACCGGAGCCTTCGCCGCTTTCGGTAAAACTCCAGGCGCGCCGGTCTTTTTCCCAGGTCGCGGCATAAACAATATTTGGATTGTCGGAATCGACCATAATATCCACGCCGCCCGCTTTATCATTAACAAAAAGGGTTTGCTTCCAGGTTTTGCCTCCGTCGGCGGTTTTAAACACGCCTCTTTCTTTATTCGGAGAATATAATTTCCCAAGCGCGGCCACCCAGACTACGTCCGGATTCGTAGGGTGCAGGGCAATGCGGCCAATGTGCTGCGTTTCATCCAGACCCAGATGCGTCCAGGTTTTCCCGTCGTCGGTCGATTTGTACATACCCGCGCCGGCATAAGACGAGCGGCTTGCGTTGTTCTCGCCCGTACCTACCCAAATGATATTGTTTTTCCAGTTCACGGCCACGTCGCCAATGGTCATCACAGCCTCATGGTCAAACTTTGGGGTAAAAGAAGTTCCCCCGCTTTCTGTTTTCCAAAGGCCGCCGGAAGCGTAGGCAACGTAAAAAATGGTTGGATCGACAGGATTGACATCGACGTCGACCACTCGTCCGCTCATAATGCTCGGCCCGATGCTTTTGAAAGTGATAGCGTCGACCAGCGAGTTATTTTGCAAATTTAAACGCTCGCCGTAGCCTTGCGTCCGGGCCGCAGCGTCAGTCGACGCGGGCGGCGTTGCAGGTTGCGCATTTAGCAAAAGAACGCTGAAAAGAAAGCAAAAAGTAAAAATACATTTCATATAAAAATTGGTTTAATTATCCCGGATGAACATAAGCGGCCGTTCTATTAAAAAGGTAAATTTAACATGCTTTTCTTAGGAACCGTTAATTTATTCCCAAATAGTAATCAGAATCACAAAAAAATAGCCCCCGACTTATTAAATCAGGGGCTATTTTTAAGCGCTTAGACGGCTAATAGCTAAAGGCTAACAGCTTACTTATATTTTCTCTTTACTTTTTTTGTTTTTCCTTTGAAGATATTACCACCCGCATCATCATTTCCAGCCGCGCCGCCATTCCGGGTCATCGCGCAACGGAAACCTAAAGTACGGTCGGATTTATCTTCGTCTTTAAACCTTCTGGCGCCCGGCGAAAGCCAGAAAGCGCGGTCGGCCCAGGAGCCGCCTTTATAAACGCGGGCTTTATCGCTGATAAGCGTTCTTTTGCCGTAAGCGTATTCTGCGCCGGACAGCGTATCCCCGTCTAAATAATTCAGCAACTTGGCGCGTTTATAGTTCTCGCGGTTAGCAACTTCGTCGTCTTTTACTTCGCGGTATTTGATATGACCCAGGGAGTCAGTGTCTGCTACTTTACCATTCTCGTCGACTACTTTTGCTTTGAAAGCGTTACCCCGGAAAGGATTAAGGTCGTGTCCGTCCGCGTCGCTCAGCGTCGTGCTGGTAGATGGGCGGTATACGTCCTGGACCCATTCGTTGACGTTGCCCGCCATATTATATAACCCAAAATCATTAGGCAGGAAAGAGCGAACAGGCGCGGTGATGGAAGCGCGGTCGTTCAGGTTGCCGGCCATACCCATATAATCCCCGCCGCTCTTTTTGAAGTTGGCCAGGAGGTCGCCCTGGTTGCGGGTATGTTTCTGATAACGGACGGTGTTGCCGTTCCACGGGTAAATTCTACGGTCGGTGATTCGTTCGTCCTTGCTGGTCGCCATGTTGCCCTGTAGGCCCAAAGCGGCATATTCCCATTCTGCCTCTGTCGGCAAACGGTAGGACGGCAGCAAAATACCGTCTTCATATTTTACGGGACGTTCGGTTCCGGTACGATGGTCTCTGAGGTTTTTACGAACGTTGCCTTCGTATTTTCCTAACAGGTAGGATTCCGTAGTAAAAACATGCGCGTCTTTTTGTTCGGCGTCGGGTTTTAAAATGCCGCGGTTCAGCAACAACATTTCATTGACCCTGTCTGTGCGCCATTTACAGTATTCATTGGCCTGCAGCCAGTTAACCCCGACTACCGGATAGTTATCGTATGAAGGGTGGCGGAAATAATTTTCTACATACGGTTCATTGAACGACAACTCCGTACGCCAGACCAGCGTATCGGGCAGCGCTTTGATAACGACTTCCGGGTAGGAATTGCCGTAAGCGTTTTCCAGCCAGTATAAAAACTCGCGGTAATCGATATTGGCTACCTCGGTTTCGTCCATATAAAAAGAAGAAACGGTTACCCGGCGGGGGACGTTGTTCCATTCATAAGTAACGTCCTGTTCGGTCAGGCCCATGGTGAACGTGCCTCCTTCTACCAGCACTAAATTAGGGCCGGTCACCTGTCCTTCGTAATTTAACTTTTCAAAACCGCCCCACTTTTTGTCGTTGTAATTCCAACCGGTAGAGGCAGATTTTTCTTTTTTATGGCAGGATGCAAGCGCAAACGCGCCCAACGCCATCAAACAACTCAACTTTAAGATTTTTTTCATTGCGAATAGACAGGTTTTTGAATAAAAAGCCCGCAAAGGTAAACAATACTTTGCTCCGTTTCAATTTGCTTCCTTTTAACGTTCCGATAACGGGATTATTTTATTCTACTAAAAAATAAACAATGACGCCTTTCTTTTTAGCGCGATTCATCGCTCCAAATGTGAAGTTTATCTAAATAAAAGCGCTTTTCGTCTGACCTGCGCGACTTTCCTGTAACCTTTTTGTCTTTTACGGCGTCCTATCAGCGTCGTTAACAAATTATAATTTGTGTTAACCGCCCCGGCTTAGCTTATTTAATATTACTGATAAAATCTGCTTTTTATGAAATCTCTATTCACCCTGACTGTTTTTTTATGTACCCTTTTATGTGCCGGTAGGCTCGGCGCGCAGACCATCGCCGGTCGTTTGACCCAAACCAACGGAAGCCCTTTGGAAATGGCAACCGTGTTGTTATTGAAAGCGAATGATTCCTCGCTCGTTAAAGGCGCGGTAGCCGATTTTGAAGGCAGGTTCGAGATGGAAGGAAATATGCCGAATGGCCGTTATTTTCTAAGCGCCAGTATGGCGGGCTATCAAAAAACCAATACGCCGGTTTTTGAAATGACGGGCGGGCATTATGACGCCGGAACGATCAAAGTTGCCGTTTCCACGCAGGAACTTCAAGGCGTTACGGTGACGGCAAAAAAACCGCTCATCGAGGTCAGCGCCGAAAAAACCATCATGAACGTGGAAGGATCTATTAACGCGACCGGTTCGACTGCCATGGAATTGCTTCAGAAAGCGCCGGGCGTGGTGGTGGATAAAGACGATAATATCTCTTTTAAAGGAAAGAATGGCGTAAAAATATATATCGACGGCCGCCCTTCCCAAATGGACAACAAAAGCCTGGCGGACGTCCTGAAAAGCATCCCGTCCGACGCCGTCGAGGCCATCGAAATGATCGCCAATCCTTCCGCTAAATACGACGCCGCAGGCAACGCGGGGATCATTAATATCCGGTTGAAGAAAAATAAAAAATTAGGTTTCAACGGAAGCGTTAGCGCCGGGGTCAACTTCGGGGTTTCCGCAAAATCAAACGGTTCGCTCAGTCTGAATTATCGCGACGCTAAATGGAACCTTTTCAGCAATTACAGTATGAGCAACGGCTATCATTATAATACCCTAAATCTTTATCGCGAGCAGTCGGGTAACTCGTACGACCAGATCAGTAATATGAAGGATTACGGAACCAACCATAATTTTAAACTGGGGGCGGATTACTTTTTGGATAGCAAAAATACGTTTGGCGTCCTGGCGAGCGGAAATATTACGCCCAACTCGCTTTGGATCAACGACGCGCGGACCAATATCAGAACCCTGGGCGCCGCTAAAATTGATTCTATCCTGCTGGCGTCCAACCGACAGGAGGGCAGTCGTTCAAACGTAACGTTTAATGGGAACTACCGGTTTGCCGACACCTCCGGACATGAGTTTAACCTGGACGTTGATAAAGGTTTTTTCAAAAGCCGCAACCGCAGCTACCAGCCCAATGAATACACTCTTTCCGACGCGCAGACCATCCTCAATCAAAATATTTATAAAAACAATACGCCGACCGACATTAATATCAATACCGTGAAAGGCGATTATAGTCAAAAATGGCTGGGCGGAAACGTTGGCGCGGGATTTAAGTATTCCAACGTAGTCACCGACAATCAATTTGATTTTTATAACGTCCAGGGAAATCAGGATTATCTCGACAGCGCCCGGAGCGACCGCTTTAAATTTACGGAAAACATTGCCGCCGCTTATGTAAATTATAATAAAGCGTTATCTAAAAAAATAACCATACAGGCGGGTCTTAGAATGGAGCATACGCAATCGGAAGGACGGCTGGCTCAAATGAACCGCGCGGACAGCGTCGTATCCCGGAGTTATATGGATTTTTTCCCCAGCGCGGCGATCAGTTATACGGTTAATAAAAACAACGCGCTGAACCTGACGTTTAGCCGCCGGATCGACCGCCCGACTTACCAGGACCTGAATCCGTTTGAAAATAAACTGGACGAATTGACCTACGAAAAAGGCAACCCTTTTTTACGTCCCCAGTATACCAACAGCGTGGAACTGACGCATACGTTCATGCAGTTTTTGAACACGGCAGTCGGTTACAGCCATACGAGCGATTTATCGAACCAGGTGATCGATACGGCGGGTTCAGTCAAAGGCGCGACCTTTGTCACGCGGAAAAACCTGAGCTCGGCGGATAATTATCACCTGACCATTTCGACTCCTATCCCGATCGCGAAATGGTGGAACGGATACGTGAATTTTAGCCTTTACAGCAATACCTATCATTATAATTTCAACGCTGAATACCAGGGAACGGCTACAGCCACCGCGTATAATCTGTACTCTTCCCAAACCTTTACGCTAAATAAAACTACGACGCTTGAATTATCCGGCTGGTATAACTCTTCGGGTCTGGAGGGAACATTCCGTTACGGATCGCAGGGGGCCGCCGATATTGGGATACAAAAGAAAATCCTGAAAGGAGACGGAACTATCAAAGTCAGTTATACGGATATATTTGGAACGGCGGTTGGTCATTTTAGCAACGATTTTAGCAAATATTTCTATCTGTCGGGCAGCGAGCGTTGGGAAAGCCGGCAATTTAAAGTGAACTTCTCTTACCGGTTCGGAGGAAAAGAAGTAAAAGGCGCCAGACAACGCCAAACCGGCCTCGACGACGAAGGGAAAAGGATTAAAGGTTGAATTATTCTTGCATATACAGTAAAGGCTGCCCGAATCATCGGACAGCCTTTTTGTAATTAAATTATGGTATGTACTTTGAGCGCAAACAACGCCGCTTTAATCATTCATAACTCATCCTTAATTTTCTATTCTTCCTCCACTTCCACGGCAACAGATTTTACCGGCGCGGTGGCGATCTTTAATTTGATCTCCTCTTCCATCGCCAGAGCAACTTCCGGGTTGTCTTCGACAAATTGTTTAGCCCCTTCCCTGCCCTGCGCTATTTTAGCGCCTTTGTAAGCATACCAGGCGCCGCTTTTTTGAACAACGTCCATATCCACCCCTAAATCGACGATCTCGCCGGATTTAGAAATTCCGTGTCCAAAAACAATGTCAAACTCGGCGGTACGGAAAGGAGGCGCTAATTTGTTTTTAGCGACTTTGACCTTCACGTGGTTGCCGGTCATAACGCCTTCCTTATCTTTAATAGCGGAACCCGACTTGCGAATATCTAAACGAACGGAAGCGTAGAATTTCAATGCGTTACCGCCCGTCGTCGTTTCGGGGTTGCCGAACATCACGCCGATCTTTTCGCGCAACTGGTTAATAAAAACGCAGCAGCAATTGGTTCTGCCGATGGTAGCCGTTAACTTTCTTAAAGCCTGGGACATCAGACGGGCTTGCAAACCCATTTTAGAATCGCCCATTTCGCCTTCAATCTCCGCGCGCGGCACGAGCGCGGCTACGGAGTCGATAACCACAATATCTACCGCCCCTGAACGGATCAGGTTGTCGGCGATCTCAAGGGCCTGTTCGCCGTTGTCGGGTTGAGAGATTAGCAGGTTGTCCACATCGACGCCCAGCGCTTCGGCATAAAAGCGATCAAACGCATGCTCGGCGTCGATCATAGCGGCCACTCCCCCTTGTTTTTGACATTCGGCCATGGCGTGAATGGCCAGCGTCGTTTTACCGGATGATTCAGGTCCGTATATTTCAATGATCCGCCCTTTAGGAAGGCCGCCGATCCCCAGGGCAATATCCAAACCCAGGGAGCCGGTAGAGATCACGTCAATTTCTTCCACTTGTTTTTCTCCTAATTTCATTACCGTTCCTTTACCGTACGTTTTATCCAATCGGTCCAGGGTCATCTGTAAGGCTTTCATTTTATTGGAATGAATTACCGCGTCTTTGTCAACTGCCATTTTTAATTGATTTGATTGTTAAATCTTCTGAAAGAATAATAACGCAAAAATAAACTTTTTGTTTTAATTTAACAAATTATTTTTGGATTTTACTGGAATAATAGCAAGAAAAAAGGATTAAAATTTTGTTGGCCAAATAAATTGTTTAAAAAAAACGGCCAATGTGCAGTTTCTCGATTTCTCTCATAGTTTGTTCTTATCGGACAAACAAAACTACTATTATTTATTTGTTAAAAGACGATCACTTTTAATAATTCTGCTAATTTAGCGGCCAATTCTTAAAATCTACGCGAGCGCTCCCGCTTTTGAAAGCGCCTGGTCCATATAACGGCTCAAAAATGTATAACTTGCTTTAAAACTATTTATAAATAATGCGAATAATGGGTTGAAAAAATCCAAATGGACGCCGGGACAATATACCCGAAATTCAGATGTGAATATGACAGGCGCACAGTTCCTTTCATCCCCTAAATCCCGGCCCCGACGTCCGTCTGTCCTAAAAAGCGCCGTTATCCGTCACCCCTTGAGTCATACATAAGCCGTACATAAGCCGTACATAAGCCGTACATAAGCCGTACATAAGCCGTACATAAGCCGTACATAAGCCGTACATAAGCCGTACATAAGCCGTACATAAGCCGTACATAAGCCGTATCTGATTCATATATGACTCACAGATGACCATCACCTCAGATAGTATTCAATTTGGGAAAAGGTCAAACTAAACGACCCCTCACAAACGCCGTATTCAAAATGGTTTATCGTTGGATATTCACAAAATATAGGCCGGTGTTTATCTGATATAGCTGCATTTTAACCCACTATTCGCATAAATACATTTATTTTATAATTTATTAGAATCAAAATCATGACCATCCAGCAGATTGCCCATCGCTTAGCGGAATTGT
>JBBRMZ010000162.1:0-10507 GCA_038230555.1 Chitinophagales bacterium | reverse complement strand
TTGACTAATCAAAATGATTTGCGTTATAAACTTCTTGATCATTTTCTTAACCATAAGCAACGACCAATTCCTCCGCAGAAATTTATTCAAAGAGGTATAGGTACTCAACCTGACCCTTTTGAAAGTTGGTTTGAAGTTGATGTATTTAATGATATTGTTTCAAATAATTATAGCGTCATTCCTCAATACGAAGTTGCAAAAGGAAAATATAGAATTGATTTAGTAGTTCTTTTAGGAAATGGAGTAAAAATAGCCATCGAATGTGATGGCGATAAATTTCACGGTGCAGAGCAATTTCAAAATGACTTAATGCGACAAAAAGTTCTAGAGAGATGCGGTTGGCAGTTTTTTAGGGTTAGAGGTGGCGAATATTATTCAAATCGAAAAAAAGCAATGGAACCACTTTGGAAACTTCTTAAAGCTAACGAAGTTCAAACGGAAAAACCTTAAATCGAAAATATATATTAGCAGAATGGTATTCAGGCAGCAATTTTCAGTTCAGAAAATTAGTGATGATATTGTCTACTAAATCATCACATAAATTTCCAGAAGTGTGGTAATGTGGAAAATTTCTTATTTATGAATAGACACCGCAAATACGAAGCGGTGTTTAAGCGCTAAACGCTTTTAATGGCTTCTTTGAACCGCAAGGCATCGGATATGAACAGATTATTAGGTTTTGGCAAAAACTTGCTTGATCGGCAACCAATTTTAGAATCTACTTCTCTCCAAAGTACATTGATTCAAACTCTTGACCCAGAACAAATTCAATTATCATCATGGGTATTTGGAATGGTTCGCTTTTGACAGTAAGGCTTGCGGGTGGGCGCTCTTTAGAGACATAGGTCTAGCGTTTTATTCAAGTTGAACGCTTTCAGCGTTTTGGATATTTTGACCGTTGAATGGATTGATTAGTCTGATTTTGTTGAGGTTTCCCGCAGATAATGCAGATTTTATGTCCGCAGATTTCGCGGGTTTTCTATTTATGTTGATCGCTTTCAGCGTTCTTATGGTATTGGGGATCTTCCTTTCCAACGGCGCGATTGATGGTTATCAAAACCTTTTCCACCATTTATATCAGATTTATGTTGTGTCGGTTAACATTATGGGTAGCCGAGTTGCGGGGCTGTAATGCTCCGGGCGTTTCATAAACAGCTACAAGTTGTTTTTTTAGGGACTTATAGCTGCAAAGGACTTCGCCAAACAGCTATAAGTAGTTTTTTTGAGGAGTTATAGCCGAAACTGCATTCAATAAACAGCTATAAGTCGGTTTTTTCGTAACTTGACGCCGGAATTTAAAAATTAATACCGGATGATCATAGGCAGACAGGAAGAAATTGCGCTTTTGCGAACCCTGGAACAAGCGGATAAATCTACATTTGTGGCGGTCTATGGCCGGCGCAGGGTTGGAAAAACTTATTTGGTCAGGACAGTTTTTGAAGACCGAATCATTTTTCAATTAACCGGTTTAGCGCGCACTAAAACCGGGCAGCAACTGGTTAATTTTCATGCGGCGCTTGTACGGCATTTTCCGCAATATGAAGATAAGCCAACGGCGCGCGACTGGTTTCAGGCTTTTTTACAATTGGAGACTGCTTTAGAGAGCAGGGCTGCGGCGAAAAAGATTGTTTTTTTAGACGAACTGCCCTGGCTCGATACGCCCAATTCAGGCTTTGTTTCTGCTTTAGAGCATTTTTGGAATAGCTGGGCAAGCGCCCGGCGCGACGTATTGTTAATTGTATGCGGCTCCGCAGCATCGTGGATGATTAGTAATTTGATTAATAACCACGGCGGTCTGCACAACCGGGTGACTCACCTAATGCCGCTTGGCGCCTTCACGCTTGCAGAATGCGAGGCCTTTTTCAACCATAAATCAGCCGCCTACGACCGTTATCAATTGCTTCAATTGTATATGGTTCTCGGCGGCATTCCTTTTTATTTAGACATGGTGGACGTCGCCCAAAGCGCCGCACAAAATATTAACCGACTTTGTTTTACGCCAAAAGGCGCCTTGCGGAAAGAATTTGACAACCTGTATGCGTCGCTTTTCAAACAAGCCGATAAGCATGTGGCGATTATTGAAGTCTTAGCCAAAAAAGCGCAGGGTTTGGAACGCGCGGATCTGATAAAAGCCGCCAAGCTGGTCAATAACGGCAATACGACCAAAATTTTAAAGGAACTTGAAGAGAGCGATTTTATACGGCGTTACACTACTTTCGGCAAACACAGCCGCAACGCCCTTTATCAACTGGCTGATTTTTATTCGCTGTTTTACCTCAAATTCATTAAAACCAACAGCGTTTGGGACGCCGATTTTTGGATGAGCAGCATCGACCATCCCGAAGTAAGGGCGTGGAGCGGTTACGCCTTCGAGCAAATTTGTCTTTTTCATTTGAGCGCTATCAAGAAAGGGCTGGGTATCAGCGGTATTCAAACCATTTCTTCCGCCTGGTTGGGTAGCTATGAAGATCAAAAGGCGCAAATTGACCTGGTGATTGACCGCCGCGACCATGTCATCACGCTTTGCGAAATGAAGTTTTCCATTAATCCTTTTATTATTGATAAAAAGTACGCGGACGAGCTGCGCAATAAAATCGCTATTTTTAAACAATCCACACATACTTCTAAAGCCATTTTTTTAGCGTTTATTACTACTTTTGGGTTGGCGGCTAACGAGCATGCGACGTCGGTTGTTCAAAAATCACTGACTATGGACGTTTTGTTTCAAGGATAGGGAGGAATTAAGAGTTGACATTTCTACTTATTTGCTCCGAATAAACCTTAATTTTGTAAAAAATAAAAGCGGTTCATTTTTCTAACGGTTTAAATACTGGCTTAGCGCCGCTCAGGATTTGCGTTCGCTTCGCTCGCGAATGTCTGGAAAAACCGGATATAATAGAGAATATGAATAAAAAATTCAATATAACGGGTAATTGTCGCGCCGCCATACACTATATGGCAGACGTTTCAAAAAAAATAGAGGAGACGTTTGACATGGTGGCGTCCGGGGATTATTTTATTATTAACCGGCCGCGTCAATATGGGAAAACCACTACTTTATATACTTTATCGGACCTGCTCCGAAAAACGGGGGATTACGTTGTTTTTAATACCAGTTTTGAAGGAATTGGCGACGCTATTTTCAACGATGAAAAAGTATTTGCTTCGGGATTTGTCGAATTGCTGGCGCGCTATGCGAGCGCGTACGCGCCCGATTTACAAAACTGGCTATTGGATGCGGCTCCCCGGATTCATGATTTTAAAGCGTTATCGGACTTCATTACCCAATTGACCCACAAAACAGATAAAAAAATAGTTCTCCTTATCGACGAAGTGGATAAAAGTTCCAATAATCAATTGTTTGTCAGTTTTTTAGCCATGCTGCGGAACAAATATCTGGAACAGGAGGAGTTCAAAACCTTTCATTCAGTTGTTTTAGCGGGCGTCCACGACGTCAAATCTTTGAAAGTAAAGTTGCGACCGGACGACGAGCGCAAATATAACTCACCTTGGAACATTGCGGCGGAATTCACGGTCGATATGAATTTACAGCCTTCGGAAATACAACCCATGCTCGAAGAATACGCCCGCGATAAATCTGTCGAGATGGACGCCGGGGCGATAGCGAACCGTTTGTTTTACTATACGTCGGGTTATCCTTTCCTGGTCAGTAAGTTGTGCAAAATGATGGACGAGGGCGTCCTGCCAAAGAAACTTGAAAAAGTTTGGACCAAACACGACCTTGAAGGGGCAGTTCAACAACTCATCCGGGAACACAATACGAATTTTGACAGCCTGATTAAAAATCTGGAAAACTATCCCGCGCTGTACGACCTTGCGTATAAAATACTGGTTCTTGGAGAACAGGAAGATTATAATATTTACGATCCTGTAGTAGAACTTGGAATGACCTACGGCGTTTTTCGGAACGGCCAAGGTATCCGGATACATAACCGAATTTATGAGGAGCTGATCTTTCATTATATGACGTCCAAGACCAAATCAAAACTCTTATTAGCGGATTATAACGTCAGTCCGCAATTTAAAACGTCCGACGGGCGTCTGAATATGGAGGCGGTTTTGCTTCGTTTCCAGGCTTTTATGCGCGAACAACACAGCCAACACGACCAGGCTTTTTTGGAAAGAAACGGGCGCCTGGTGTTCCTTGCTTTTTTAAAACCCATCATCAACGGTTCGGGCTATGAGTTTAAAGAGCCGCAAATTTCGGAAGAGCGGCGGTTAGACGTGGTCGTTACGTATTTGCAATATAAATATGTGGTAGAACTTAAAATCTGGCGCGGCCAAGCAGCGCATGAAGCGGGGCTATTACAATTAGCGGATTATTTGGACCGGCTTGCTTTGAGCGAGGGGTTTTTAGTTATTTTTGATCCGACTAAAAAGAAAAGTTGGGGGAGCGAATGGATAGAGATAAGAGGGAAAAGGGCGTTTGTGGTTTGGGTATAAAATTATTAACCGTTAGCTATTAAGTAGCTGTTAGCTGTTAGCCTTTATTTTCTGACCGCTGTTGACCGCATGATATTTATCAGGTACTGTTCTAACGGATGTGTGGAGCGCTGAAAATATGTTTCCGACCAACTTATTGTAACTATATCCTCTCGAAGGCTTGCGAATAATGGCGCCGTTGTAAAATTCGTGTTTATGTAGAGCCCATTCCTCGCGCGACAGGTATTCGCCCAAAGAATAAACCTTTGCTGTTTTTATTGATTGAATATCTACTAAAGTAGCGGACATATTGATGTGTTTACCACAAATATACTATTTTTTTCGTTTCCGCGCTACGCGCACGGGTGTATGGGAAGCAAGGGACGTCCTCTTTAATTTTTGCAAAAAATTAAAGAGGACGTCCCACTCCCGGTTTTTTGTCCCTACCTAAATTTGCTCGTCCTAAGTTTTAGGCTCTCTGCTATTTACTGCCGCTCTTTTTCATTTTCTGCATAGCATTTTCCGGCGCGTCCGCGCCGAAGTTTTTAGCTTTAAAGACTTCGAAGCGGGAGGCCTGCACTTTTGGCGGGAAGTAGTTATTAGAGACATCGACGTCGGCGGTTTCTAAATACGGATCCAGGACGACTTGTTTCAGTTCTTTTGGGGAATGGAACACTTTGGCGACTTTTTTATCGCCCATGCGCCAGATTTCGGCGGGGATATAGTGGTCTTCCTGGGTTCCGTCGGTGAATTGTAGCTGAACGACGATAGGAGAAACGAGTTCACCAATCATGTCGAAGGTTAGTTCATAATAGTTGTCTCCTTTTTGGAGAAGGGCTTTTTCAGAGTCGGTTAGCCCGTTATAATATTTGGTATAACTGTCCTTATCGACGGCGGCTACTTCAAACGGGTAATCGTGGTTGGTATAGAAGTCGCGGAGGCTACGGTCCTGCTCGTCGGTGGTCTGACCGATCTCTTTTTCGTTGCGCAGGCTAATAATGTTGCGCGGGGCGGCATGGGCTTCAGCTTTTCTTGCGGCGATTTCCACGTCCGGGTTTTTAGAATCCACTTTATAGGTTTTGACGCCGCTCACGGCAATGTCGACATAATCCGTGGTGTAGAACCAGCCGCGCCAAAACCAGTCGAGGTCGACGGCGGAGGCGTCCTCCATAGTTCTGAAAAAATCGGCAGGCATGGGATGTTTGAACATCCATCGGTTGGCGTAGGTTTTGAACGCGTAATCGAATAATTCGCGGCCCATGACAGTTTCGCGGAGGATGTTGAGGGCGGTAGCGGGTTTGCCGTAGGCGTTGTTTCCGAACTGTCGGATGGACTCGCTGTTAGTCATGATGGGTTCAAGTTTGCTCTTGTCGCCTTTCATGTAGTCGACGATATTGGCGGCCGGGCCTCTGCGGCTTGGGTAGTCGCGCTCCCATTGCTGTTCAGCCAGGAATTCAAGGAATGAATTGAGTCCCTCGTCCATCCAGGTCCACTGGCGCTCGTCGGAGTTGACGATCATCGGGAAGTAGTTGTGGCCGACTTCGTGGATGATGACGGAGATCATGCCGTATTTGACGCGCTCGCTGTAGGTGCCGTCTTTTTCGGGGCGACCGTTGTTGAAGCAGATCATCGGGTATTCCATACCGTTCGCGCCGTCGACAGAAATGGCGACCGGATAAGGATAATCGAATGTGTAGTGCGAGTACCATTTTAAGGTGTGGGCGATGACTTTGGTGGAATATTTATCCCAGAGCGGCACGCTTTCTTTCTGGTAGAAGGACATGGCCATTACCGTCGAGCCGTTCTTTTGTTTGACGCCCATGGCGTCCCAGATATATTTGCGGCTGGAGCAAAAAGCAAAGTCGCGGACGTTTTCGGCTTTAAATACCCAGGTTTTTTTCTCTTTGGCATGGACGCTTTCTTTGGCGCGGGCATCCGCTTCGGTGACGATCTGGACCGGGTTATCGTAAGAAACCTTTGCTTTGTTCCAACGGCTGATCTGTTCGGCGGTCAGGATAGAGGCCGAATTTTGGAGCTGGCCGGTGGCGCCTACTATGTGGTCGGCGGGGGTAGTCAGGGCGACTTCGTAATTTCCGAAGGTGAGGGTAAACTCGCCAGCGCCCAGAAACTGCTTGTTTTGCCAGCCGGTAACGTCGCTATAGACGCACATCCGGGGGTAGAACTGCGCCATCGTATAGGCGTAATTTTTATCATCGGGGAAATACTCGAGGCCGGAACGACCGCCGAGTTTCAGGCGATTGACGATGTTGAAATGCCAGACCACTTTAAAACTCATTACTTCGCCATGTTTGAGCGGTTTAGGCAGATCGACGCGCATCATGGTCTTTACAATCGTATAGGGCAGGGCGGCTCCGGCAGCGTCCTTGACGGCGTCAATTTTGAAACCGCCGTCGAACGTGTTGTACATTCGGTCCAACTGGGTGAACGAAAGTTTGGTATCCAGTTTTTCCTGGCGGGTCGTGGAAGCGTCGGAGTTTTTGTCGTAAATATTTTGATCCAACTGGAGCCATACATAGCTTAGGGGATCTGGCGAATTGTTGTGGTAGGTGATGGTCTCGTCGCCGGTCATGCTTTGATTGTCGTCGTTGAGGTCGAGGGCCATTTTATAATCCGCCTGTTGCTGCCAGTATTCATGGCCGGGCGCGCCGGAGGCGGTTCGCTGTTCGTTAGGGGTGGGGAGGATTTCTTCCAACTGCCGGAATTTATCTTTAAATTCCTGGGCGGAAGCCAGGGTATGAATTGCTAAGAAAGCAATGAATAGGAGTAAAAGTTTTTTCATTGATAGGTGAATTATATGGAAATATGAAATATGAAATATGAGTTATGAATTGCGATTATGCGTGATAATTTTCAGCGATTCAGGCGCGTGTTAAATAGATTAGAATAAGTATATAGTCGCGTTAAACGGTTTCGGAATCGTAGATTTTTACATGGCTCCATAAATGGGCGCAAGTTTCTACGAATCGCAGATGGGTAGGATGGACTTGGTATTCGTCCTGCCCTTTTTGATCCCGGAAAACCAATAATAAGGAAAAATGATACGTGCGGTCAATTACCGGCCGATCGGTTGCGGCAGGTTTTCCGACGTCGGAGAAAACAAAAAGGTCGTTTATGGTTAGCAAAGCTTGAATTCCTTTTTCCAGTTGCGCTTTTTCAGTATCGCCGGAACCGTCTTTTAGCCAAAAGAATACGTGGTGTACGAACATGGTTTTTTTTAATGGTAAATGAAAAATGGTAAACATCCGATACCGGGTTACAGACTATGCTTAGAAAATCAGTAATTTTATTAAATAGACGTCTTTGAGGCGGGCTAAAATTACAAAATTTTGTTTTTTGGGGGTAACAAAATGTGAAATTATAAAAATAAAATATGCCCAGAGGCGAATTTTAAAATAGCTTACCTTCGCGTTTTCGATTTTTGACCGTCATCACTGGTTTGGCGTTTAAGTTAAACCGTATAAAAATAATGTTATGCAAAACAAACAAGTAAAATTGATAAAACGGCCTACGGGCGTTCCCCTGCCGTCGGATTTTGAAACGGTGATCGCCGAAGTACCGGAAAAACTGGACGAAGGAGACGTACTGGTTCAACTCGAATATTTATCTATCGATCCGGCGATGCGTGGGTGGATGAACGCGGGGAAATCATACGTCCCGCCGGTGGAGTTGGGTGCGGTGATGCGCGCGGTCGGCGCAGGTAAAGTCATCGCTTCGCAGAATGAGAAATATAAAGCGGGGAACGCTGTGACGGGTATATTTGGCGTGCAGGAATATTACCTAGCGCCGCAAGGCAAGGGGCTGACGAAAGTCGATCTGCAACAAGCGCCTTTGCCGACCTACCTGAATATTTTGGGTATGACGGGGATGAGCGCTTATTTTTGCCTGTTGGAAGTCGGTCAGCCGAAAGCGGGGGAGACGGTGGTCGTTTCAGGCGCGGCAGGCGCGGTTGGGAGCATAGCGGGACAGATCGCTAAAATCAAGGGTTGTCGAGTGGTGGGGATTGCGGGCGGCGCGGATAAATGCAAATACCTGATTGAAGAGCTGGGTTTTGACGCAGCCATTGACTATAAAACTGGCAATTTAAGGGAACAGTTGAAAGCGGCCTGTCCGCAGGGGATCGACGTTTATTTTGATAACGTGGGCGGCGAGATATTGGATACGGTATTGACGCTGATTAATTTAAAGTCGCGGATCGCTATTTGCGGCGCTATTTCGCGCTATAACGACGGGGCGGCAAAAGGGCCTGTCAATTATTTATCGCTGCTGGTGAACCGCGCCCGGATGGAGGGATTCGTGGTTTTTGACTGGGCGGGGCGTTATAAAGAGGCGGCGGCGGAAATGGCGGGTTGGATGAAGGCGGGGACATTGAAAAGTCGCGAGGCGATTGTGTCCGGCGGGGTTGATCAGTATTTGGATACGCTGATGATTTTGTTCCAAGGGGATAAGATTGGGAAACTGTTGTTGAAGTTATGAGTTATGAGTTATGAGTTATTATAATTCATTAATTTTAAGATATTGCGTTTTAGACTATCGGTTAATCGTTATTTTTCAACGAATTGTTGAAGATCAGCGATGAAAAAGGTGTATTTTTTCTTTTTGACGATTTTAGAGATGGTTTTTGCTATTGGATTAGATTTGTAATATCCTGAATTTTAAAACGATAGACTTTGGGATGTTTTTAGATAGCCTTGAAAGGATTGGCCGAGGTCTATTCAAGTTCGACTGCTCCGGGGTCGGAGGGAATGATTCGGGGGGATTATTCTATTCAAGTTCGACCCATTTAAGGTCGGCGGGATAGTTAAGTTTGACCCATTTAGGGTCGGCGGGGTTAGGTAAGTGTTTAATGAATGGGCATAAAAATCCCGAATTTTCAAATAATGAAAATTCGGGATTTTTTATATTATCCTGTATATTTTTATTGGCCCGTGTAAGTTAGCCGGTAAATTTTATTGCCCCAATCATCGGAAATGAGGAGCGATCCGTCTTTAGCGACGATGACGTCGGAAGGGCGGGCATAAAATTTGTCGTTGTCGGCAGCCAAGAACTTGACGTAGGGCTGCTCGCCGTAGGGTTTACCGTCTTCAAAGAGGACGCGGGTGACTTGGTAGCCGGACCGGACGCTCCGGTTCCAGGAGCCGTGGTAAGCGACAAAAGCGTCGCCTTTCGCGGAAGGGAACAGGTTGGCGTCGTAAAAAGTCATGGCGTTCGGGGCCCAGTGGGCGCCGGTAGCCCAGGCGGGCGGGATAGTCTTATTGGCCCAATCGACAATGTCGGGGCGATCCATGTATTCGTAACGGGGTAACTTATTGCCGGTGATATAGGGGTGGCCGTAGAAACCGTCCTGGACGTAATGATTCATTTCATCGGGGGGATTGAGGTCGGTGATGGGTTGGCCAATGAACGGGTCTTTTTTCTTTTCCATCACGCCGCCGAACATATCGCTGCCGTGATCCATGCCCCATAATTCGTCGGTACCGGGGCGCACGACCAGTTTTTCTGTATTGCGCAGCCCGCCGCAGAACAGTTTTTTATCCGTGCCGTCCAAAGCGAACGACCAGATCTTGAGGCGCTCGGTATTGGTCTCGTCGTCGATGTTGCCGCTGCAACCGATGGAGGTATAGATCCGGTCTTTGTGGACCTGGATCGAGCGCCACCAATGGCCGCCGCCTTTGGGCAGATCGCCATTTTTAATCACGGTCACGACCTCGTCGGCCACGCCGTTGTTGGCTTTGGATCTTGCTTTAAATATTGCGCCGGATTCCG
Organism: Chitinophagales bacterium; assembly: GCA_038230555.1. GTDB lineage: Bacteria > Bacteroidota > Bacteroidia > Chitinophagales > Saprospiraceae > JAAFJT01. Next base: position 280 of record JBBRMZ010000162.1, on the reverse strand, counting down.
TGAACCATAGCCAGCCGTCGCGCCAACACATGCCCTGAACGGTTTTATGACCTTTGATGAAATCGGTCGAGGTTTCGTAGTAGCCGTCGTTGTTGGCGTCGCGGAAGGCTTTGATGACGCCCGCTTCGGGGAAAGAAACGAAGAGGACGCCGTCGTCGTTTAACTGTAGGAAACGGGGATTCTGAACCTCCGACTGGACAATGCTCAACGTATAGCCTTTTCGAACCCAGATACCTGGATCGACGCTAACTGCCTGTTTTTGAGCCGTAACCATACAAGA
>JBBRMZ010000161.1:0-10701 GCA_038230555.1 Chitinophagales bacterium | reverse complement strand
TCGAAGATGAAATTCTTAAAATGCCGCCATAAACTTATGTCACAACTTGTACTATCGCCAAACTTTCAAAGAACTATGAAGATAAATAACTATAATTTAATTAAAATAAACTTTGTTGCATTAGATTACTGAATGCAAGTAGCTATTTATAATGCTCCCCAAAATTCGAACAGGGAGTTAAGGTGAAAAAGTTAATCTTTAATCACTTAAATAAAAAATGGTTGATAATCTATTGATTACCAACCATTAAAAATTTAAAATGTGATCCAGTTGGGATTCGAACCCAAGACCCTTTGATTAAAAGTCAAATGCTCTACCGGCTGAGCTACTAGATCGTCTATATTCAAAAAGGCTCGCGTGAACAAGCCTTTTTGAATTGCGCTGCAAAGGTACGCTTCTTCAGCCAATAAAAAACATTTTACCGAATATTTTTCAAATCACGCTTATAGCCGTCAGGAAGCGAGCGCCAGTTTCACCTGGTCGGCGGCCTCTTTGAGCAAAATAGCGGACCGTACTTTCAGGCCGGATTCGTCGATCATCTTCTTGGCGACGTCCGCGTTGGTTCCCTGAAGGCGGACAATAATGGGAACTTCGATGTTGCCCATATTGTGATACGCGTCGATGACGCCCTGCGCCACCCGGTCGCAACGAACGATGCCTCCGAAAATATTGATGAGGATGGCTTTGACGTGCGGGTCTTTGAGGATGATGCGGAAGGCTTTTTCCACGCGCTCGGCGTTGGCGGTGCCGCCCACGTCAAGAAAATTGGCGGGTTCGCCGCCCGCGAGTTTGATCATATCCATGGTAGCCATGGCCAGACCGGCGCCGTTGACCATACAGCCGACGTTGCCGTCTAATTTTACGTAATTGAGATCGGACTCGGCGGCTTCCACTTCGGTGGGGTCTTCTTCGTCCTTATCGCGCATCGCTTCGAGGTCGGGGTGGCGAAAGAGCGCGTTGTCGTCGATGGCGACTTTGGCGTCCACGGCAATGACGGTATCGGCGGAAGTTTTGAGGCAGGGATTGATCTCGAACAAACTGGCGTCGCTGCCGACAAAGGCTTTATAAAGCGACGAAACAAAAGCGTACATTTCTTTGAACGCCTGGCCGCTCAGTCCGAAATTATAACAGATCTGGCTGATCTGGTAAGACTGCAAGCCGATCAGCGGGTCTATAAATTCTTTATGGACGAGTTCGGGGGTTTCGTGGGCGACTTTTTCAATGTCCATGCCCCCTTCGGTGGAGTAAATGATCACATTTTTGCGGCTGCCGCGGTCGGTCAGGACGCTGATATAAAATTCTTTGGTGGGGGATGGGCCTGGTCCGTACACGTCCTCGGCTACCAATACTTTGCGGACAAGTTTTCCGGCGGCGGTCGTTTGGGGAGTAACGAGGTGCATCCCGATGATCTGGGAGGCGATCTCTTTGGCCTGTTCGGGGCTTTTGGCTAATTTGACGCCGCCGCCTTTACCGCGTCCGCCCGCGTGCACCTGGGCTTTTATGACGCACCAGCCGGAGTTGCGCTCTGTTTTCAATCTTTCGGCAGCCGCCTGGGCTTCTTCGGGCGTATGGGCTAAAAAACCTTCCTGGATTTTGACGCCGTAACTTTTCAGCAATTCTTTTCCCTGGTATTCGTGTAAATTCATAAGAAAGACGGGCTTTTATAAAGTAGATAAATCGTTCCGACGCCTAATTGTTTTTTAAAGCGGCCCGCCAAAAGTAGCGGATTTTTCTGGAAACGACAAAAGCGGGGAGGCTATAATATTAAAAAAGAAAGGGAGAAGCGCGACGCTTCTCCCTTTGCAAACTTAAACTGATGAAGATCAAGGTATAATAAACTACTCTTTGACGGGTTCTTTTGAGAAAGAGACGATCACGCCGTCTTTTGCGTCGTTCATCATCGCTTCCAAAGCGCTGCCTTCCGACGGATTCTCGTTTAGAATAAATTCCGCTAACGGGTCTTCAATGTATTTCTGTATAGCGCGGTGCAAAGGCCGCGCGCCAAACTGCGGGTCGAAACCTTTCTCTGCGACGAACTTTTTAGCTTCGTCGGTGAGCGTTAACGTAAAATTCAGGTTCTTCAAACGTTTCAACAGGTCGCGCAGGCTGATTTCGATGATCTTAAAGATCTCCTCCTGGCCAAGCGGGTTAAAGATGACCACGTCGTCGATCCGGTTTAAAAACTCCGGCGAAAAGGTGCGCTTTAAAGCGTTCTGAATGATCACTTTCGTATTTTCTTCTGCTGCGTCCTGGCGGGCTTTCGTGGAAAAGCCTACGCCCTGACCGAAATCCTTCAATTGGCGAACGCCGATGTTGGAGGTCATAATAATGAGCGTATTTTTAAAATCCACTCTGCGGCCTAAACCGTCCGTGAGCTGTCCGTCGTCCAACACCTGCAACAGGATATTGTATACGTCCGGGTGCGCTTTCTCGATTTCGTCCAGCAGGACGACAGAATAAGGCTTGCGGCGGACTTTCTCGGTCAACTGTCCGCCTTCTTCATAACCCACGTATCCCGGAGGCGCGCCGATTAACCGGCTGACGCTAAACTTCTCCATATATTCGCTCATGTCTATCCGGATGAGCGCGTCTTCGCTGTCGAACATATACCGAGCGAGGGCTTTCGCCAGCTCTGTTTTACCGACGCCCGTAGGTCCTAAAAAAATAAAGGAACCGATGGGTTTGGTCGGGTCTTTCAAGCCGACGCGGTTACGCTGGATGGATTTAGTGATCTTGATGATCGCCTCGTCCTGACCAATGACCATCTTCTGGATGTCTTCGGTCATTTTTACCAGCTTGTTGCTTTCGCTTTGTCCCACTTTCCGGACGGGAATGCCGGTCATCATGGAAACCACTTCGGCAATATCGTCTTCGGTAACCGGGTAGCGGCGGGTTTTGGAATCCTCCTCCCAGCGCTGTTTTTCCTGTTCCAGGGTTCGCAATAACTTCGATTCGTCGTCCCGCAGATCTGCGGCGCGCTCGTATTGCTGGTTCTTGACGGCCTGATTCTTTAATTCTTTCAGGTCTTCAATCTTTTTCTCAAGGTCTTCAATATGACGGGGAACGTGGATATTCTTCAGGTGAACCCGCGCGCCCACTTCGTCCATGACGTCAATCGCTTTATCCGGTAGGAACCGGTCGGTGATATAGCGGTCGCTTAGCGTCACGCAGGCTTTGATCGCTTCCGGCGAATAATTGACGTTGTGGAATTCTTCATATTTCGGGCGGATATTCTGCAAAATATGAATACAATCGTCCACGCTCGGCGGATCAACGATCACTTTTTGGAAACGACGGTCTAACGCGCCGTCTTTTTCGATGTACTGGCGATATTCGTCCAACGTGGAAGCGCCGATGCACTGGAGTTCTCCTCTTGCCAGGGCGGGTTTAAAAATATTGGACGCGTCCAAAGAACCGGTCGCTCCGCCCGCGCCGACGATGGTATGAATCTCGTCGATAAAGAGGATCACGTCGCGGCTTTTTTCCAGCTCGTTCATGATCGCTTTCATTCTTTCCTCAAATTGACCGCGGTATTTAGTACCGGCCACCAAAGCGGCCAGGTCCAGCATCACGAGTCTTTTATTAAATAGCGTGCGCGATACTTTGCGCTGAATAATTCTTAGCGCCAGTCCTTCGACGATAGCCGTTTTACCAACGCCCGGTTCGCCGATCAGGATCGGGTTATTCTTTTTACGGCGGCTCAGGATCTGAGACACGCGCTCGATTTCGACGTCCCTGCCAATAATAGGGTCCAGTTTGCCGTCTTCGGCTAATTTAGTCACGTCCCTGCCAAAATTATCCAGCACAGGCGTACGCGATTTACCGTTGGCTTTGCGTTGAAAGCCTCGGGCCGATTCGTCGTCGTCGTAAGAGTCGTCGGAATCGGAAGGAGCCTGGTCAAAAATGTTTGGAGCGGCGGTATCAATGTATTCCTGTTCGGTCCGTACCATATCCAGTTCCATCTTAAAGGTTTCGTAATCAACGTCGTATTGATGCAGTATTTTGGAAGCCGCGTTGTCTTTGGTCTTCAAAATTGACAGCATCAAATGTTCGGGATTGACCTCTTCGCTGCGGAGCGCTTTCGCTTCCAGCATCGTCACTTTCAGTACTTTCTCCGCCTGGGTATTCAGATTGATGTTGCCCACGTTCAGGTTGGAACTCGGTCCGCTATAGCGTTGAATAGATTGTTCCACGCTTTGTTTTAGGTCGGCGGAATTGACCGCCAGCGAATCCAGTACTTTGCTCGCCAGATTATCTTTATCCAGCATGAGCCCTAATAACAAATGTTCGGTGCCAATGTAGTCGTGTCCCAAACGAACAGCCTCGCTGCGGCTGTTATTTAGAATCTGTTTGACTCTGGCAGAAAATTTTCTATTCATGTCAGTGTTTTTAAATGGTGAAACAACTTCCACAATGGTAAAGTTTTTCCGGCTTTAGATAAATAGGTTCGTCTATGATTTCCAGATTTGAACCGCCAAAAACTGTCAGAATAGAAAATATATTTAGATAAGCCAACAAAAACAAACGTAATTTTTAGCTACTTAGGTAGAAAAACAATAGAACCGCTTCCCCTCCATCCGTGTCTAAATAACCCGTTCACTTATATAACGAAAAATAAACCGTTCTTGTAACTTCGGGACTAATGTTTAATTTCAAAATAACCCGAAACTATATGCGAAAATAATAAAAAATAATTACTTACACCAACTATACGAAAAAATGACGCCATAGAGTTCGTTTTTTAACTTTTCGGATAAATTGTCATTCCTCCTTCTTTTAAGAATGGCTAAAAATATTTGGTTTTCTTGAATAATAATAATAAATTTTTCTTTCTGAAAAGAAAATACCCAAATTTGGGCGTCCAACCGCAATTTCCCGTCAAACAGTCGTCCGCTTAATATTTTTTATTTTTTATACTATAACATTTTAAGTATTTATGCTATTTTTGTCTGTCCAACGTCGAAGAAGAACTTTTAAAACCTTTTAGCCGCTCTGGCAAACATAACGAACTCATTGTGAGCCTTAAAGGAATTAAAATTGCCGGGCATAGTTTTTTAGTTATATTCAGGTCGGCGAACTGTTCTTCTACGCAGCTATTTCGACTGTCGTTCCGCATAAATTTAAAATTAAATTACAAATGAAATATTCAATCGACAAGCAGGAGAAATATACGCTGTTTACGCCGCTGGAAGAAAATTTAAATTTACTGATTGCTCCTAAGTTAAGATCGGAATTATACAAGTTGCATAGCGAGGAAACGCCTCATTTGATCTTGGATCTGAGCCATGTCAAATTTGTGGATTCTTCCGGTTTAAGCGCCATTTTGACAGGGTACAGGCTTTGGAAAGATCTGCCGGGCTCCTTTGTGATCACGGGCGTACAGCATTCTAATGTAAAAAAACTGATTGAAATATCTCAATTGCAAAGCACGCTCACTATTTTGCCAACTTTAGACGAATCGATCGACTATATTTTTATGGAAGATATTGAAAGACAGTTGCGGGATGAATAAGATTTTAACGAGATTTAGTTTCTATCGCCTCTATTATATTAATTTTCCTTAATTTTGCATTTTAATCCGACGCTCCGGCCTCTGCCGGGCGCTTTTTATTTTTTCATTAAATTTTAAATTACATTTGGCTAAAGTATTCAATAAACCCCAACCCAAAAAAGAAGAAGACCTCCACAGAATTAACGACAACATCCGGGTTCCCGAAGTGCGTTTAGTAGGCGACAATCTGGAAGAACTTAGCCAGAAACTCGGGGACGCCATTGCCGTCGGCGTCTATCCTACCCGGAAAGTCCGCGACTGGGCTGAAAAATTAGACCTTGATCTGGTCGAAATTAATCCAAACGCCATTCCCCCCGTCTGCCGTTTGATAGATTATACCAAGTTTTTATATCAAAAGAAGAAACGCGAGAAGGAGATCAAAGCCAACACGGTGAAAACCGTCGTCAAAGAAATTCGTTTTGGCCCTAACACAGACGATCACGATTTGGAATTTAAAACCAAGCACGCCGAGAATTTTCTCAAGGAAGGCTCTAAAGTAAAAGCTTTCGTCCTGTTTAAAGGTCGCGCCATTGTTTTTAAAGACCGCGGCGAACTCATACTCCTGCGATTTATTAAAGACCTCGAAGAATTTGGGACGCCCGAAGCGCTGCCAAAACTGGAAGGTAAAAAGATGATCATCACCATCATGCCTAAGAAAGGGCCGGCTAAAAAATAGCTTTACGCCCGAATAAATTTGAATATTAGTTGCGCGTTCTGTATCTTTGCGCCTCAATTCTTAAATTCAGTGTTTTATGCCTAAGATCAAGACCCATAGCAGCGCGAAAAAGCGTTTTAAAGTAACGGGCGGCGGAAAAGTTAAACGGTTTCATGCCAATCACTCGCACCAGATGCGCGTGAAGTCTAAACGCCGTAAAGGGGGCCTCGTTCACGCTACTACGGTCAGCGCCGTCGATCAGCCGCGCGTGATGACCATGCTCGGGTTGGGAAGCAATTCTTAAGACCGCCGCACCGCCAAAAAAACTCCAAGCAAAGTAGATATTGAATTACCTGAGCGTTCGTAACTCATCATTCATAGCTCATAATCTTCTTATTAATTTTTTAACGAGAAAACAGGACAAAGTATTTTTCGGGCGCTCCTTTTGCGAACCGTCCGTTTAAAAATCCCTGTTTTGTACTAAATCTTTTTATCATGCCTCGTTCCGTCAATTCAGTAGCTTCCCGCGCCCGAAGAAAAAAGGTGATGAAAGCCGCCAAAGGTTATTTTGGCGCCCGTTCTAAAGTTTATACCGTAGCCAAAAATGCGGTAGATAAAGCCATGGCTTACGCTTATGTAGGCCGCAAACTCAAAAAGCGCGCTTTCCGCCGTCTATGGATTGCCCGTATCAACGCCGCCGCGCGCGCCCACGGCATTTCTTATTCCAAACTCATTTTTCAACTGGACAAAAGTAACGTTACGCTTAACCGCAAATCTTTAGCGGATCTTGCGCTCCACCACCCGGACGCCTTCAAAGCTATTATAGAAAAAGTAAAAGGATAAACGGATTTAATTATGAGTTATCAAGTGTAATTCAAAGTTTTATAGTTCGTTATAAATAAACAAAAGCCGCCGCAGAAAATCTGCGGCGGCTTTTGTTTTTCAATCAATCACCCTACATTAATTGTATTTATTCCCATTGTGTGGATATTGTTTTAAAATAGATCACATAACAGGTCAGTTTCTCCACTTTTTGCAATAACTTCATCGAAAAATGGAGCGTCCGCATTTGTCGCTTTATTATTAATTTAGCGCTAATTTCCGCCTTTCAATACGCGTTGTAAACTAATTGACCGTCAACCTCTTATTTTGGAAAGTCCTATTTTAGATAAAATAACGTCCGTATTTGAGTTGGAAATGCCCGAGCGGGAATCGCTCGACGAGTACGTGGAAGCGATTCTACCGAAGATCCATAAATACAGCGAAAATATACATGAAAAAGGTTTTCTCGATACCCGTTGGCTGGAAGTACGCGACGCCGATACCTACCACGAAACGGTGCTGCACGTTTTTTTAAAAGACGGCGAATATTTAGTGATTATCGACGGCAACATTACCAAAGGGACCTGGCAGTTGATGCTGGACGGTTTTGCTATCCAATACGGCTCAAAAAACGAATTTTACGAGCCTTCTTTTCTGAACGAAGACTTTTTTATCCTGCGCAAACACGGCCGGGAAGACAAATCCAAATACCTCATATTCGGAGAGGAAAGCGAAATTGCGGATATGCAATGGCGAAACGTGATGGAACTACTTTTTAATATTTACCGGAGCAGCACGCGGTTTTCTCTGTATGTGATCGTCGCTTTGATCTTTATTGTCGCTATTCTGGCTTTTACGTTTTTATAGCCTGCGCAAAAAAATATCCCTTTCGCAGCGAAGTCGAAAGGGATAAAATGTTTATGAGTTGTGAAGTATTTTAATTCATCACTCATCAGTCATCACTCATAATTATTTTGCGTGCATGACCTGCATCATCGTGGCGCCAATGTCTGCGGGCGATTTAACCACTACGATCCCGCACTCCTCCATGATCTTCATTTTTGCTTCCGCCGTGTCGTCGGCTCCTCCGACAATGGCGCCCGCGTGACCCATTTTTCGACCTTTTGGCGCGGTTTGCCCGGCAATAAATCCTACGACCGGTTTATTTCCATATTTTTTAATCCAGCGGGCAGCTTCGGCTTCCATGCCCCCGCCGATCTCGCCAATCACAATAATCCCTTTAGTTTCGTCGTCATTCATCAACATTTCGACCGCTTCTTTGGTCGTGGTGCCGATGATCGGGTCTCCGCCGATACCGATGGCCGTGCTGATCCCCATGCCCGCTTTCACCACCTGGTCGGCGGCTTCGTAGGTTAGCGTGCCGGATTTGGATACGATCCCGATATTTCCTTTTTTGAAAACAAAACCCGGCATAATACCGACTTTTGCTTCGTCCGGCGTAATAACGCCCGGACAATTTGGCCCGATCAGGCGGCAATTTTTGCTTTCAATGTGGGCTTTAGCTTTTACCATATCCTGGATAGGAATGCCTTCCGTAATGCAGATGATCACTTTGATCCCCCCGTCGGCTGCTTCCATAATGGCGTCGGCGGCAAAACGGGGAGGCACAAAAATAATGGATACGTCGGCCTGCGTTTTCTCAACGGCGTCAAACACCGTATTAAAGACCGGTTTTTCGAGATGGAGCGTTCCTCCTTTGCCGGGGGTGACTCCGCCTACCACATTTCCGCCGTAGGCAATCATTTGTTCGGCATGGAAAGAGCCCTCTTTTCCCGTGAAACCCTGAACGATGATGCGGGAATTTTTATTGACCAAAACTGACATAAGCGTTTGTTGGTTTTAAGCTGTTCCAGCTAAATGGTTAAAGCGCGTTTATTTTTCTTCTTTCTGAATGACAAATATATCTTCATTGGGCGCTTTCATAAAATAATGCTCGCGCGCAAATTTTTCTTTATTGCTTTCCATATCGATCCTTTCCTGCTTTACTTCGCTCAATTTATTGATATAATAAATTTTGTCCTCTTTCATTTTATTGAGCGTACGGTCTAATTTGAACTGCGTGATCATATCGTGCCTGTCAAAAACGATCATCCAGATAAAGAAAACGATCAGGATCGCCCAGAACCGGTTCTTGAAAACCGGCGGCGTTTTTTTCAGCAGGGGACGAAACGGATTGACAATAGCCATAAAGCGTAATGTTTAACGTAAGCGAAGGCAGGCGTTCGATGAAACAAAGTTAAGCAATAATTCATGTAAATCAACCTTCCTGAATAGCTATTAGCTGTCAGCGCTTAGCCGTTAGCTTTTATTTAGTTGATTATTAATAAATTATGGAAATTATAACGTCATTTATTTTTATCCAAGCTCTTCTGATACATCGGGGCTTGTTTTTTAAGCAACGATTTGCCGGGGTATACTGCCTGTTCCGCCAGTTCTTCTTCGATGCGGAGCAGTTGGTTATATTTCGCTATCCGGTCGGACCGGCTGGCCGATCCCGTTTTGATCTGGCCGCAGTTAAGCGCGACTGCGAGGTCGGCAATGGTCGTATCTTCCGTTTCGCCGGAGCGGTGGCTCATGACGGTCGTGTAACTATTGCGTTGCGCGAGGCTGACCGCTTCGATGGTTTCCGTTAGCGTGCCAATTTGATTTACTTTAATCAGGATAGAATTAGCGACGCCGGTCGAAATTCCGCGCTGCAATCTTTCGGTATTTGTGACAAACAGATCGTCTCCGACCAGTTGCACCCGTTTTCCCAGTAGGGAGGTGAGCGACGCCCAAGAACTCCAGTCGTCTTCCGCCAGTCCGTCTTCGATGGAGAAAATCGGGTATTTGTCGCACCAGGTTTTCCAGTAAGCGACCATTTCTTCTCCCGAAAGTTTTTTTCCGTCCGATTTTTTGAAAAAATATACGCCCGCTTTTTCATCGTAAAATTCAGAAGCGGCGGCGTCCATTGCGATCATCAGGTCTTCTCCGGGCCGGTAACCGGCCGCTTCGATGGCCAGCATAATGGAGTCGATGGCTTCCACGTTGTCTTTCATGCCCGGCGCAAATCCGCCTTCATCGCCGACGTTCGTGGCGTAGCCTTTCTTTTTCAGCACCGATTTCAACTGGTGAAATACTTCCACGCCCATCCGCAGCCCCTCAGAAAAACTGTCCGCCCCGGTAGGGACGATCATAAACTCCTGGAAATCAATGCCGTTATCGGCGTGGCTGCCGCCGTTCAAAATATTCATCATCGGAACCGGCAGCGTATGCGCGTTGACGCCTCCAATGTACCGGTAAAGCGGCTGCTCGAGTTCTAAAGCCGCCGCTTTGGCGACCGCCAGGGAAACGCCCAAAATGGCGTTGGCCCCCAGTTTGCTTTTATTTTTAGTGCCGTCCAGCGAAATCATCAGTTGGTCGATATAGCGCTGTTCGAAAACGTCGACGCCAACCAATTCATCCGCGATAATATCGTCTACGTTACCGCAGGCGATCAAAACGCCTTTGCCGCCATAGCGGCGCTTATCGTTATCCCTTAATTCCACCGCTTCGTGCGATCCCGTCGAAGCCCCGGATGGGACGGCGGCCCTGCCGATCATCCCGTTTTCGGTGGTTACTTCTACTTCTATGGTCGGATTCCCCCGGGAATCCAATATTTCTCTTGACCTGA
>JBBRMZ010000160.1:0-10813 GCA_038230555.1 Chitinophagales bacterium | reverse complement strand
TGCTGGCTTTGAAAAGAAAGGTTGGCTTTTGTCATCGTAATTTATGGTTTGGAAAACACAAGTTACGCGACCGATTCCTTTCTTAAAAATTAATTGCCAATTTTTTAAAAGCAAACCGCTAAATTTTAAAACATACTCTAAAGGATTGGAAACTTATAAAATCAAGTTAAAAATTCTACAACAACTCGCCCGGAGGTTAGACTACCTTAAAATTCTGGTTCTACGACATTTTTTTTGTGAGGTCAAACATAGATGGTTGAATTAACGCCCCTGTATGTAGGGACAGGTCGCGACCTGTCCCTACTAAGTACCGCATAAGGCCCGGAAAAGGGATATTTTTTAATTTTCCGCAAAAAATTAAAAAAATATCCTACCCACTTCTCCCTGCGCGTAGCGCGGATGCGTAAAAGGGCGGGCCAAAATTGTTATACAATTAAATTTCTTATCCTGAGATTATATTCAGAAAGCAAATTTTATCTAATTTTGACATAATGGCGTATTAAATCAGAAATTATTGACATAATGGCGCAAATATTCGACTTTTTTACGCTTTTAAAAGAAAAAATGGGCTGGTATGAAACTTGATCTATGAAGATCGTTCGCCGCTTGGAATCCGGGAACAACAACTATCATTATAAATTAATCTAAAAATAATAAGTCATGAAATTTGTAAGCGTAAGTCCTTTTGCGTCCGCGTACGCTCGTCCGACAACTTCTGTTGTTGATCAATTTTTCAACCGCAATCTGAACGCTTTTGTCGGTTCTGATTCCGGCGTAAGTCATCCATCCGTAAACGTGTTGGAAAACGAACAGGCCTTCGTGGTAGAAATTGCCGCTCCGGGTTTGCAAAAAGACGACTTCAAAGTCAACGTAGAGAAAGATCAACTGATCGTCTCCGTTCAAAAAGAAGTTAAAAAAGAGGAAGGCAAAGAAGGCGACAAATATGTCCGCCGCGAATTTAGCTACAACTCGTTCAGACGCAGCTTTACGCTGCCTGAAAACGTAGGCGCAGATAACATCCATGCCGCTTATGAAAACGGCGTGCTAAAAGTTACCCTGCCAAAAGAAGTCGTTAAAAATAACGTAAAAACAATTGAAATCGCGTAATACCCTCGCGAACCGGGCGTAGAGACACGAGACATTAATGTATCCGCGCCGCATTTGACTGCAATAAAACAAAAGAGCCTTTCCCGGTTACCGGTGAAAGGCTCTTTTATTGGATGAATACCGAAGAAAATATTTTTGTAACGATCGCTTCAAAAAGCGTCAAAAATAATGGTCTGTACGAACCCCTCTCTGGTTAGAGAGGGTATTCGTCCAGTCTTTTTAGTAGTCCTTTAATATCTGCCGAGCAAAGAAAGTTATTTTTATGTACAAATATGCTATCGCCACACATTTATTAGACGAAAATCGAAAAAAATAACTTACTTATAGTAGAAACGGATTTAAAAAAATTGCGAAAGAACAAATCAAGCTATTTGCCTGGTAGGCAAACGCGCCCGATTCATTCTTCCGCAATCAAAACAACCTTTGAAAACTAAACACTATGAAAAAACGATCTTTGGCCGGCGATAAGCCGTTCTTATTTTTTAATGTTCGACCATTAAGAAAGCCCAGGCAGCGCTAAAGGACAATTGCTTACGGTCGTGCGTAGTAATATTGACAATTTCGACGTCATAGGTCAAAACGCCATTGCGGTCGGTCTCCGGATGCGCGCCGGCAATGGTATAGCCCGCATAGTTGGTATTCACATAAGCGGCCACGGTAGCAGGAATCGCCAATGGCGCGATAAAAATCCAATTAGCCGTGTAATGCAGGATTTTACGGGTCGTCCCGTTGCTAATTAATATGGTATATTGAATAGTATCACGGTGTTTATCTATTTGCGCCAATACGATAGAATATCCGGTCAGGGTAGCGATAGAGTCTTTTACACTTTGCGGGATCACCGCCAGGCTAATCGTATCGTTCGGATTCATGTCGTGGGGGCCAAAGCCACCGGGACCATGTTCGCCCATACCGGGGCCTCCTCTACCGCGGCCTTCGTTGCCATGGACTTCTTCCATCAAGAATTTCCAGTTGGCGTCATAGATCAGCGATTTTCTGCCCGCAGTTCCTGAAATTTCTACTTCATAGACCAGAACGCCGTTCTGATTTTCTCTTTTCACCGTGACGACCGTATAACCCGGATAGGCAGCGGCGACCGAATCTTTAAACGTTGTGCGGACGATGTCCAGCGGGATTACATTAAAACACTGGTTAGCGGCTTCTTCATGCAAGAAATTCCAGTTGGAATCAAATTCCAAGTATTTTTTAGTCGTCGAATTGGTTATTTGCACTTCATATACGACGGCGCCGTTTCTTTCGGTATCGCTTTCCACGACTGAAATCGTGTAGCCCGGGTATTTTGTTGAGATCATCGTATATACGGACGCCGGGATACCGACGGTATCCACGACCAAACCGCCGCGGGTAGAAAGCGAACTAGCGACTCCAGTCGTAGAAGTAGTAGTTCCTACTAAACTCGAATCTTTGTTGCAGGAAGCCAACGCCAGCGACGCCATAGACAAAATAAACAATACTTTTTTCATAGAATAATAATTAAAAGTAATAATTAAAAGGAAGAATTGAGTGATTAAAATAATCGTTTTGAAACTGTGGGTGATTTATTACGAGATTAAATTTTTTAAATTTTCATCTGATATTTTCCGAACGACGGGCTTTTATATTCGGTTGCGTCTTCTATTTTTAAAGCGCTCATTTTATTTGGAGGCAGTTTATATGACGTATATTTTTAATGCTTACATTCTCCGATAGGCAAAGAAAATTTAGGCGTCGGTCAGGCGTCAACCGTCGCTATACTTCGTTTCCATAAATTTTTCTAAAAACTCAAGGAGCCGGCGGCTTGCTCCTTTACATTCTCTCTTTCAATTTGTCTTTTGATTACCTGTCCGGTTTATATTTGGAACCGTCCATAATATGCTGTACGTCGTTCATATTTAACAGGACGCTGAGCGCTACGCCGGGGTTGCGTCGCATATATTCTTTGACGATTTTATAGCCGATAAAATTAGCGGTTCTGCCGGGCGCTTCCGGCGGCATGCCTGGCGAATTGGGGCTATCATTTATTAACTTGTTGATATCCATCATGTTGGATGAATATAATAGTTTTTTGTCGACGAGGTGCGACCAGATATTTACTTCGTTTTCTTTTACCCAGGCGGTTTGTTTTTGCGTCCATTCCCACTTGATACTATCGGGCATATCCGGCAAAATTAAATCTATGGCATACATCTGCTTGCCGTTCTGGATCATCAGGTCGATTAGCCGGTTGCCGGCCGGCGGCGGGACGGCGTCCCCAAGCAGCGCTTTAAAAGCCCGGAGCGTTAAATAATCTTTATCGTAGGTGCGAACTAAAAAACGCGGGAGATCGGGCGTCTGATATGCCTGGAAACCGGGACCCAAATACATATCCAATCCCAAAGCCAGCGCGTTGTTGAACGGCGGAATGACGGCGGCATAATTAAAATCGGTGGGCATGGTATAAACTTCAGGTATTTGCTTTTCCGGGAGATAATATTTATAAAAGCGGAAGCCCTGTTCGAGTTCTTTCTGGTAGCGGCCAAAATCTTTAAAAACAATTTGAATCGTATCGAGCGTAAAACGGGTCGGCGCGAACCGCAGAAACGAGGCCGCCTGCGTTCTGTACAGGCCGGCGTTATCGCCCGGCTTTTTGACGGCAATGATCTTAGAGAAATAAAAATCCGTAAACTCTGGATATTTGGTTTCGAGGGCCTTGACGCCTTCTATTAGATGGTTGGTATCGATAGCCCGCAGATCCTGGTCGAACCGGTGGATTTTTAAATCGACCTGGATATGTGAAACGTCGGGAATTTTATTTTCGCTATTGCGGCAACCTGCGATTAGCAGGACGGCAAAAATGATGAATGAAAAACGCATAAAAAGTAAATTAAATATAAAAGAAGTGTTTAAGGCTGCTAAAACGTTTATAACAGTGATTTTAATGCGATAAGCCTTAAATAAAAAATTCCGGTTGATCCGAATATAAAAAATTTAGTATGTTTGCCGTTTAAAGCTATTTATTTTGGAACCCATTATTCTAAACCTCGAAACCGCTACAGACGTCTGTTCTGTTTGCATTAGCCTGGGGGAACGCGTCTTAGCGTTACAGGAAATAACGGGCAATCAACACGCCGCGCAGATCACGCTCCTGATTTCGGCCTGCCTGAAGCAGGCAGGAATTAGAATGAACGATTTGGGAGCCGTCGCAATTAGCGACGGGCCCGGCTCCTACACCTCGCTCCGCGTGGGAGCGGCTACGGCAAAGGGAATTTGTTATGCTTTAGAAATTCCAATGATCGCCGTAGACACTCTTTCTTCGCTCGCTTATACAGCGCTACAGCGAGCAAATAACGAAAAGGAGATAGCTATAGAACTGATCTGTTCAATGATTGACGCCCGGCGAATGGAAGTTTATACAACGTTGTTTCAAATATCTGAAGGCGCTTTGCGCGAACTTATACCGTTGCGTTCGCTGATAATTGAAACAGGATCATTTGACGAATATTTCAGCGCAGGACGGCCCATTATTTTTTGCGGACCGGGCGCTGAAAAATGTAGGGAAACGCTGTGTTCGCCGCTTGCGCAGTTTGACCCCTTTCCATGCAGCGCGTCTTTTTTAACGCCTTACAGCGCAGAAGCGTACCGTCAAAAAAAATTTGCAGACCTGGCGTATCATACGCCGCATTACTTTAAAGAGCCGAATATTACTACGCCCCGTATTTATTCAACGTCTTAAGGGAGCGCTTTAAGTATACCTTTTATTAATTAGATTTCTCTGTTTAAATATAAATATATTTATTAAAACATATTTAAACTGCATACATATTCCGGTTTATTCCATCCTTTTATAAAAATAGCGCTAAACAAAAAAATTTCGGCGTCCTTTAATATGTAAATAAAAGGTACTAATTAATACATTTTTTTGGATAAAATAAGGTTTTTACGGGTATGTGGATAAGTTTGCATACTTTTTAATAATTATTTACAATAAAAATTTTTATTTATAACTACTATTCAATAATTTTATGACTTAAATAATAAGGTAATACGGCGCTTTGGCGTCATTATTGGCATATTAGAATCAAAACTTATTAATCATTTTAAAATAACATATTTTATGAGAAAGCAAAAAAATGAAACCGTGGTACTGAAAAAAGGTAAAAAAGACATCGAGTTAGATTATGCAGAATTGCGCAAAGCAGTATTGGTATTACGCGCTGTAAACCATAAACTTCGCCAGCAAATTATTGACCTATTGGAAGAAAACGAAAAAATGACGGTCACCGACCTGTACATTAAATTACGTTTGGAACAGTCTGTCGCTTCCCAACATTTAGCGATCCTTCGCCGCGCAGGCGTGGTTGTGACCGAGCGTCAGGGGAAATTTATTTATTATACGGTTGATAAAGAACGGATCAATCATATTTCCCGCCTGGTCGAGGAACTGACAGAACAGCCTGCTGTATAAGGTTGATTTTTACTCCGTTGCGAACACAACCTGCCGCTATTTTTCAAACGTTTTTGTAAAAACCTGCGTTTGACATGCGTTAAAGATTAAATTTGTTCGATTGGAAAATACCTGATGGCGAAGCGCTTTATTGCGCTTCGCCATTTGCTTATGCAATCAAATCAGGCCTCAAATGTTAAATTTTTCTTTTTTTATCATATTTACTTAAAATAAATTAGGAAATATTTGGCAAAGATGAAAATTAATCGCATATTTGCTATGTAAATAATTAGTCATTCAAAGCTTTCTAAAAATCACAAGCCTATGAGACGAGCAAATGCCGGTATCAATAACCAAAAATTGCAGGTCGGTTCGGACGTCCTCCGCGCCATAGCGCATCCTTTGCGCATGAAAATCCTTGAGTTCATTGATAAGAATAAAACTATCAATGTAAACAAAATTTATAACACGCTGAAACTGGAGCAATCCATCACTTCTCAGCATCTTAAAATTTTGCGCGCCACAGGATTGGTTCATACGCACCGCGAAGGAAAATTTATTCATTACACGGTCGATTACCCGAAACTGGCCGCAGCCATGAAGGCTATCGAAAACTTCCTGGTCGCTTCATCTGAAAACTAATTATAATCCCATTATTGAACATATAATCCGTAAAAGTATATATTGATCCTATACCTTTTGGGTCAACCGAAAAAAGAGCCTCCCGTTTATTTAGTTATTTTCACAATAGCTAAGCGGCAGGCTCTTTTTCGTTTACAGGCTTTCTTGTCCCTGGATTTCTCCCGTAAAAATTTCCGTTTTTTTAACGTTTTCAAATTGTCCGCGATAAAACAACAGCGCGCAGGTCACGCCAATGCAAATAGAAGCGTCAGAAATATTGAATACGTACGGGAAAATTTCTTTACCGCCTATGTAAGGAAGCCGGTCGGGGAAGGTTGCCGTAAAATGAAGCATGTCGACCACTTTGCCGTGCAGCCATCCGCCATAACCGCCCCAACGCGGGAATAAAATAGCGGGGCCCTGCGAATAGGGTTCGGAAGCGGAAAAGATCTTTCCGTAAAAGATACTATCGATCAGGTTGCCTGCCGCGCCCGCAAGGATAAGCGCCATGCACGTCAATAAACCGGTCGGAGTTCCCGCGCGAATCATTCTTCGCAAATAAACGACCAGGAAAATAATGGCTGCGACGCGGAAAAGGCTCAACGCCAGTTTTCCCCAATCCGCGCCGAGGCCCCAGCCGAACGCCATCCCGATATTCTCGACCAGCCCGATCTTTGCCCAACTCTGTCCGAAAATGGGCGTTTCCATACCGTAGCGGTAATGCGTCTTGACCCATATTTTCAACCATTGGTCAAAAAACAAAACCAAGACAACGACGCCCGTTATGCTTATATATTTTTTCACAGAGCAGGTTTTTTTATGTGCGTAAGTTTAGCGCCCAACGACGATGGTTCCTTCGCCGAAAACAGGTTCGCCTTTTTCATTAACTCCCTGCGCCCGAACCCGGTAGGTCGTTACGTCGTCCGAAAGGGGGAAAGTAATTTCAAAACGTCCGCTGGAAGGAATCCGGACGTTCCCGTTCCAGTAAAGTTCCCGGCGCAGATCGGGCGTCCGGTCTTCCCTAACGGGCGTAATAAAAGGCGCGCTTCTGGAGAGGCCCTCTACGACCGTCTTTTTCTGCGCGGCGGCCAAAGATTTTATCAGTCCGGCTTTGGTATAAATGGCCATGACGCCGCCGCGATAAGCCAGGGAATCCAGTTGATTTTTAATGGTGGATCTTTTGTTAAACATATCCACCCTTTCCACTTCGCTGAACTTCATGTTTAAAACTTTTTCGGCGTCGGCTTCAAAAACGTCGTCCACCGCAAAACGGACGGGCAGGTGGTTGAGATTATGTTCGTCGCCTTCAAACATGCGGAGGCGTTTGCCGGCCGGCGTGTTCTCGACGGTAGAAATGACCACTACCTCGCGGAAAAACTCTTCCATGGTCGACAGATTTTGATAATCTTTTGCCAAAAACCGTTTATCGGGCGTCCATTCAGGCGCACGGACTATGTCGGCGGAAGCGGCCTGCTGCAGGGTATCCGTGCCGGCGTTAAATATTTCGAGGGTTTTGCGGCGCAGGCGTTCCTGGCGTAAAAAACGGTCCATCTCAACGGAACGCTGCGGACGGCTGGAAGCGATCACTGCGGGTAAATTTCCGCCTGGTTCCGCCGGTTCCCATAGCAAAACGTTTGGAAAATTGGGATTGAAGCAAAGCGCCTGAATCGTCCGGCTTCCGTAAAAATAAGGGACGGAAGCGCGCACCGTATCGCCGTTCAGCGTACTGAACCTCCGGAAGGTTTTATCTTCGACGGCATACAACGACAAATAATTCTGGCGAATGGTCTTTCCCGTAGCCGGGTCTTTTATAACGCCCCATAGTTCCATATTCCGCTCCGTTGAAAAAGAGCGCCCGGACGGCGCCGGATTCAAACCCGTATATGCAGCCGCAGTTTCCAGGATGGTTTTTTCTGAAAATAATTGAAAAGGCGTTTTTTGGGCGTCAATAATAGAAACAGAAACTTCGCCTGCCGTCGGTCGTCCTGCCGCGTCGGTCAGGGTAATAGAGACGCTAGCTTTTTCGCGGCGCGCATAACGCGCTTTCCCCGCTTCAATTTTCATACCGCGACTTGCGGCTGTTTTTATTGCGGGAGCCTGATTTTCGACCTCTTCGTTTCCTTCCGCAGGCGCGTCTGCCGCGTCGTTTAAAACCGTTACAACCGTTTGGAAAACAAATTCCGGATCATAATTGAGATCGCGCAAGGTATAAGCCCGAAAAGTATAATACCCCTCTACGGCGTTTTCCGGAATTTGAAAACTGCCCTCCGCGCCGCGCCCTTCGATCAGCAGACGCTGCACGCCGAGGCTTTTACCTGTTGGCGCAATCCATTCCGTCCGCAAGATGGCACTTGGCGTCGAGTCGCCGCTTTGGATAAAAATCGCTTTATAGCGCACTATTTCGCCCGCCAGGTAAAAAGGCTTATCGAAATGGACGAATATTTTTTCCGGCTGGCCTTGCAAGGCGGACGTCATTAAAAACAGGGCTGTTATCAACGAAATTGAGCGTGGCATCATCATAAGCGTTTATGGCCAAAAATCCGGCTTATGCCGGGAAGCGTTTTTTAATAGAAGACAATTCTTGCACGGCGAGGTGAATGGGTTGCAGTTTAAGTAACCGTTCTGCGATCCGGGTTCAAAATCGGCGCAGCTAGAGCCTATGTACCCTGGCGGAGCGTCTCCGTTGGTTATGAAAGTATATGCTTTACTAACGCTCCCTATTTCAAAAAGCCCTAATACGCGTTCCGATTTGTTACCAATATTGTATATATTTCCGGGCACAGAACCGGCAACTGCGTCAAAGATACTACCGGTTTGATTATTTTGCTGATTGGTTTTTTGCCAATATTGAAAAGTCTTCTTGCTAATGCGGTATTGCAGCGCCCCAAAATATTCGCGCTCTTTTACCTCTATTTTACTAACGGCGCGGGTTGCTACTTTAATCTGGTCCAACCGGTTTATGGCGTCGGTCGACGTTTTGCTAAAGACCGCAATAGTCAGCGGGTCGGTTTCGCCTATAAAGTAACAAGGCCTTGCTCCGCCGAACGGACCAAAACAAGCATTATCTTCATAGAAACTATAAGCATATATACTGCCCCAGCGCAGATACACTTCCTGATCCGCCGGAAGAGACGTCGCTGCATAAATCTGCCAAATGGGTTTCGTCAGCGTGACGCCGAATTCGTTGGTCGTATATTCATTCGCCAGCCGGACGCTTGCGCTATCAATTTCGACGGGAGGATTCAGGATTTCCGGCTCTGATTGATAGACGCCGCCGCCCTGTTCGATCCGGATAAAATAAGACCTGCCGGGCGTTGCTTTGAATTGTGCGATCCGGTACAGGCCAGAATCAACCCGGACGTACTTTGCAATTATAGCGTTATCTTCATAGAGAGAAACGCCGGCGTCGTTTACTACCCGGATTCCGTCTTTAAAACCTGTCGTTCGGGTAAGGCGCACATATTTAGCGCCCGTATCCTGGGACATCTGGCCAAAAACCGCCAAATCGCCTTCGTTGGCTGTCGTAGCAAATTCTACCGGGGTGATGCAACTTTGGATCACTGCCAGTCCGGATAAATACAACAACCCACAGCGAAGCATTTTTTGTAGTGAATATTTTTGCAGAATCATCTTTTAAATTTACTGCCAAAAATCCGGCTTATGCCGGGTAGCGTTTTTTAAGATAAGACAATTCGCGCAGGGCGAAGTCATTTGGTTGCAATTTAAGTACCCATTATGCGATCCGGGTTCAAAATCAATGCAACCATTGTTTGTATAGCCGGGCGGAGCTTCGCCGGCGCTTACGGAAGCATAGGCTTTACTGACGCTCCCTACTTCAAAAATTCCCAGCACGCGCTCGGCTTTGTTCGCCATATTATAAACGTTGCCCGGCACGGAACCGGGGGCCGCATCGAAAATGCTCCCCGTCTGGCTATTCTGCAAATTGGTTTTTTGCCAATAGTCGAACGTTTTCTTACTGATCCTGTATTGGAGCGCGCCAAAATATTCGCGTTCCTTCAACTCTATTTTACTGAGAGCCCTGGCAGCTACTTTTATGCGGTCCAACCGCACAACCGCGTCGGAGGCAGTTTTACTAAAGAGGGCAATGGTTAAGGGGTCGGTATCGCCCGAAAAGTAGCACGGACGAGCGCCGCCAAAAGGATAGAAACAGGCGTCGTCCTCTGTAAAAATATACGCATATATGCTGCCCCAGCGCAAATAGACCTCCTGATCTGCCGGAAGCGCCGTCGCTGCAAAAACCTGCCAAACGGGCTTAGCCAGCGTAACGCCGTATTGGTTGGTCGAATATTCATTCGCCAGTTGAACGCTCGCGCTGTCAATCTGGATGGGCGGCGCCAGGATTTCTGGTTCCGACTGGTATAAAGCGCCTCCCTGTTCGATCCGGATATAGTAAGACCTGCCTGGGGTGGCTTTGAACTCCGCGATCCGGTACAGGCCGGAATCGACCCGGACGTACTTTGCAACGATGGCATTATCTTCGTAGAGGGAGACGGCGGCGTCGTTGACTTTCCGGATCCCGTCTTTAAAGCCCGTCGTGCGGGTGAGCCGAACGTCTTTAGCGCCCGTATCCTGCGACATTTGGCCAAAAACCGCCAAGTCGCCTTCGTTGGCGGTCGTAGCAAATTCTACCGGGGTAATGCA
>JBBRMZ010000159.1:0-10843 GCA_038230555.1 Chitinophagales bacterium | reverse complement strand
GCCTTTTTAACTGGATGATTGAGAAAACCAAGATTCAAACAGCCTCAAAAGTGAGGGCTACCGCCGGTTTAATGACGCATATTTTCGGCTCAATCGTCACAGCGCTGCTTTTTTGGCTGTTTTAACCCATTATTCGCATGACTTCGTAAATGTAACTGCGACAATCCTCTAAGCTAATTTGACTAAAGGCTTCCGTCCACTCTGGAATAACTACTTCCGTTATTTTTTCATATAACCTTACACCAAGTTCATCCAGCATTTCCTTCGTTACTTTTATGGATTGTTTCTTAGATTTGGTATACGCATGAGCAAAATAAAACTCCCGCCATTCTTCAAATGATTTTGGCTGACCCACGCGAATTAATTCCATCACTGCCCCAACTTTGTTTGGTCTGGTAAGTTGATAGGCATTACTCGTATAGTTTAATACTTTTTCCTTTTTGCCAAAAGGACGCGCATATTTGTAAATTGGTAGTTCTTGCTCTTGTTCTTCAAGGTTTTCAGCCATTCTCCAGAGTTGATAGGTTAATGAATTTGTCCTTATGCTTATAGTCAAGCTCGGTATCTACCTGCGTAAGTCCAAGTTTGATTAGGTGAGCATTCAAAAAAGTTTTGTTTTCAAGATATAGATAGCAAAGCAAATTATTTTGGGCGTCATATTTTAAATTATCATACTTCAGGAAAACCCTTTTCCCTTTTGTTCTACTTTGTAAAAATTCGGTCGCTTTACCGTTGATTTTTTCGTCTTCTTTTATTCCGAGTAATTTTATTTTAAGATTGTTGCTCAATCGCAAGAATTCCGGGCTGATTACTTCTTTCACGGTGAAAAACTCTTCCCTTTTCCCAGTACTATCCTTGTCTATTTTTGAACCGAATTGAAGTTTCTTGACGTCAATTTTTTTGTCCAATTTGTGCGGATCGTTGAAAATATAAGGCAACGCCAGTATCTGCTCGTTGTAATTCGTTTCATTGGTTGGTCTTTCAACAAATTGATACGTTGCGCCGTCCATGTTGAGTTGCATGGCGCCAATTTTTTCTTTTAAAATGGGAATAAAATCAGGGTTAATTTCAAAACAGGCTGAATTTCGCCCTAAATTTTTAGCGGCAAGCGTAGTGGTTCCGCTACCTCCAAAAGGATCCAATACATTCTCGCCATAAAAGGAAAACATTTTAATGAGCCGTCGCGGCAATTCTTCAGGAAACATGGCAATGTGATTGGTTTGCCGGGCGCCTGCAAAATTCCAATGACCGGCAAAGAAAGTATTCCACTCTTCAGCCGTCATTTTAGACAATTCTTTTTGTTTCGGAGTAGGTTTTGGCGCGTCGCCGAGTTTTTTAAAGATCAGGATAAATTCATAGTCTAATTTAAGGACGCCATTCCGGGGATACGGATAAGAACCCATTTGAATGCCGCCGCCGGTGGTATTGGAGGTGGTTACTTTTTGCCAAATCACGGCGCCCATATAATCAAAACCAATATTCTCGCAAAATTTGATGATTTCTTCCCGGATAGGAATGACTTTATACCGGCCATAGTAAACGGAACGGGCAAATTGATCGCCGATGTTGATACAGAGCCGGCAGCCGCTATGCAACACGCGGTAGCATTCTTTCCAAACGAGATTTAAGTTATTGATATAGCTTTCATAACTGTCGTGAAAACCAATTTGATCCGCTGTTCCGTAATCTTTTAATTGCCAATAGGGCGGCGAGGTGATGGCCAGGTGTATGGAATTGTCCTTTAATTCCAACATTTGGCGGCTGTCGCCATTAATTATTTTATGATAAGTACTCAATTCCTCCGTATGTTAAAGGTTAAATTTATGATTCTAAAGCCGGGTTATATCAGTTTGTTGAAAACATGTATTGTGTTTGGCGGTAAAAAGCTTAAATCATGAATATACGTATCTTTTCAATCTTTTTCTCAAAGATACTTCATCTATGCGAGATCTCAAAGAAAGCTAAACGATTTAAAAAATATTGAAAATCAAATATTTACACAATTAATAAAATAGGAAAAATTTAATAAAAGACCAAATAAGCAATTCCGATCGTCTTATTTTATCCCCGCCGCCGCAACCGATGGATTCGTCAAATAAGTCGTCTCCTCGTCGTTTTCCAGTCTTTGAAGTTCGGCAATCAGCATTCCCAATTCGGCGGGTGTCGTTAACCCCCGCTCAAGGATCGCCGGGGCCATCGCTTCCGCCGTCAGCCGGATCAGTTTTTTGGTGTGCGGCGGCTGCGTTTGGAATCCAATAAAAGCGGCGCTGTATATTTTTTGTAATCCCGCAGCGCGGAATAAGGTCGGCAGTTTTCTACCGATGAAAGGATCTTGGAAGAGCGACTGGAAATATTTGTTGATTCGCGAGTACGCCTCGCTGGGCGGGTACGATTCGCCGCCGATAAAATCCGGCTCCTGAGCAAAAACAACGCCGCCGGCTTTGCAAACGCGGCGCATTTCGGAAATGGCCGCCGCCGGATCCGGCAGGTGCGTCAACAAATAGCGCGTAAAAACCAAATCGAACACGCCGTCGTCAAAAGGCAGGCGCTGAGCGTCGCCGGTCATAAAAGTCAGTTCGGCGCCCGCCGGAACGGGGATGGTCTTCGCTTTTTCAATCAGCGCCGCGTTCTGATCCAGACCGGTGGCGCGGGCGTTTTCAAAACGCTTCGCCAGCAGCCGGGTAGTTTCGCCTTGTCCGCAGCCGAGGTCGAGGATGCGGGCGCCTGCCGGTAAAACAATTTTTTGGAGCGCTGACAGCGTGGCGGGCGCCAGTCCTTTGGCCAATAGCTCCTGTCGCTCCTGGTTTTTTTCTTCAATGGTATAAGCCATAGCGCTTTTCTTTTTTGCAAATAAACGTCCTTATCGGCAGGGTTGGGAAAATTATTTTTATTTTTATTTAAAAAACAGAATAATCGGTAACTTTGATTCTACCTTTATCCGCTATAAATTTGTCTACTACCATCTTTAAAAATATAAAATTATGACGACGGCAGAATTGCGCCCCTGGCTTAAACATTATCCGGTTGGTGTGCCCGCAAACATCAACGCGGAAGCATATCCCAACGTGATCAGCGTATTAAACGAAACTTTTCAAAAATTCGGGGACCGCCCGGCTTTTGCCTGCATGGGTAAAACGCTGACTTTCGCACAGATGGACGAATATTCGCGCCAATTTGCCGCCTACCTGCATTCGCGCGGTCTCAAGCCGGGCGATAAAATAGCCATTATGACGCCCAATATCCTGCAAAACCCAATCGCTATTTTTGGCGCGCTTCGGGCGGGAATGATCATTGTAAACACCAACCCACTCTATACGCCGCGAGAAATGAAACACCAGTTCAATGACTCGGGCGCCATCGCGATCGTCATTGCCGAAAATTTTGCCGCTAACCTTGAGAAGATCATCGGCGAAACGTCCATCAAAACCGTTATTATTACGAGCATTGGCGAAATGCTGGGTTTAAAAGGTAAAGTGGTCAACTTTGTCATCCGAAAGGTTAAAAAAATGGTTCCCAAATTCAACCTGCCCAACTTGGTGACCGTCAAAGAAGCCATCGAATACGGCAAAAAGTTTAACATTGCGTCTTTTTCTTCCACACCCGACGACGTCATTATGCTGCAATATACAGGCGGCACCACGGGCGTCTCCAAAGGCGCCATGCTGACCAACCGGAATTTAGTCGCCAATATGATGCAAATGCGCGCCGTCATGCTTTCGGGAGACCTCGTTGAAGGGCAGGAAGTCGCGCTGTGCCCCTTGCCGCTCTATCATATTTACGCGTTCACCGTCAATTGTCTCGGTTTGTTTAGCATTGGCGCGCTCAACTTGCTGGTCGTCAACCCGCGCGATTTGCCTTCGGTGGTCAAAGAATTTAAAAAATATCCGGTCTCTATCGTCATTGCGGTCAACACGCTATTCAACGCCCTGCTCAACAACGCCGATTTTCGGGCGCTTAATTTTAAATCACTCAAACTGGCAAACGCCGGAGGCATGGCGCTGCAACGCCCTGTCGCCGACCGCTGGCGCGAAGTGACGGGTATTAACATTGCCGAAGGTTACGGCATGACGGAATCGTCGCCCGTCGCCACGTTCAATCCCTACAAAGAAGGCAACCGCGTCGGCACCATCGGAATGCCCGCCCCGTCGACCGATATGCGCATAGTGAACGACATCGGAGAACCTCTACCCGCCGGCGAGATCGGCGAGATCCAGATCAAAGGTCCGCAGGTAATGAAAGGGTATTATAACAGGCCGCAGGCGACCGAGGATACCGTTAAAGACGGCTGGCTAATCACCGGCGATATTGGCGTAATGGATGAGATGGGTTATTTTAAAATAGTGGACCGCAAAAAAGACATGATTCTGGTCTCCGGTTTTAACGTTTATCCCAACGAGATTGAGGATGTGGTCGCCGCGCATCCCAAAGTTTTGGAAGTGGCCGCTATCGGCGTTAAAGACGACAAATCGACTGAAAAAGTAAAGTTGTTCGTGGTCAAAAAAGATCCGTCCCTGACGGAAGCGGAAATCATCGCTTATTGCCGCGAAAACCTCACGCCATATAAAGTGCCAAAAATCGTCGAATTCCGGAAAGATCTGCCAAAATCAAACGTCGGGAAAATATTGCGGAAAGATCTGAGGGACGCGCCTGCCGTTTAATGCGCGTCTAACCAATGCTCGCCAATTCCCATTTCCACCAGAATTGGAACTTTCAAATTTGGGAAGGCATGCTTCATTCCGTTTTCGATGATTGGTTTGACAGTTTCCATTTCAGGCCGGTAGACGTCGAATACCAGTTCGTCATGCACCTGTAAGATCATTTTAGTTTTCAGATTTTGCTCTTTCAGATCCCGGTGAATGTTGATCATTGCAATTTTAATCATATCGGCGGCGGAACCCTGCACGGGCATATTAATGGCAATCCGTTCGGCGTTGCTGCGCGCTAAAGAATTGCGGCTGTCGATATCGCGGATAAAGCGGCGGCGGCCCATGATGGTCGTCACATAGCCGTTCTCGCGGGCGAACTCCACGGTTTTATCCATGTTTTCCCGCAGGCCTTTATATTGAGCAAAATATTGGTCGATCAGTTGTTTGGCTTCGCCGCGCGGGATGCTGAGTTGTTGGGAAAGGCTGAAAGCGCCCGCGCCGTAAATAATGGCAAAATTGACAGTTTTGGCATTGCGGCGTTGCGTAGGCGTTACCTGGTCGAGCGGGACGCCGTAAATTTTGGCGGCAGTAGCCGTATGAATGTCCAATCCTTCCTGAAAAGCCGAGAGCATGGCCTCGTCGGCGCTCATTTCGGCGATCAGACGAAGTTCTATTTGCGAATAATCAGCTGCCAGTAAAATATATTCTTCATTGCGCGGGATAAACGCTTCGCGCACTTTACGCCCCTGCGCGGTTTTGATGGGTATATTTTGCAGGTTCGGATTATTGCTGCTGAGCCTGCCTGTGGCGGCCAGGGCCTGATTAAACGAACTATGCACCCTGCCAGTCTTTGGGTTGATCATGCGCGGCAGCGCGTCCACGTAAGTGGATTTGAGTTTGGCCAGGCCGCGATAATCAAGGATGGCGCGGGCGACGGGGAACTCAAAAGACAATTCGGCGAGTTTGTCTTCGTCGGTGGAGTATTGGTCTGTTTTGCCTGTTTTTTTCCAGCGATACGGCAATTTCAGTTTATCGAACAGGATTTCGCCCACCTGCTTAGGGGAGCCAATATTGAACTTTACGCCTGCGGCTTCATAGACCTTGTTTTCGTAAAGAATGATCTCCAGCGCCAACTCTTTGGAATAATTTTCCAGGTAGACCGGGTCGATGCGAATTCCTTCATATTCAAGGTCGACGAGGACGGGAACGAGGGGCATTTCTATGTTTTCAAATAACGGCTCCAAACCTTCTTTTTTCAACTTGGGTTGAAAATATTCATATAACTGCCAGGTGACGTCGGCGTCTTCGGCGGCGTAATCTTTAACGGCGTCGACGGGAATATCGCGCATATTGAGCTGATTCTTCCCTTTGCCGATCAGGGTTTCGATGGAGACGGGCGCGTATTGCAAATAGGTTTCCGAGAGGTAATCCATGCCATGCCGCAGTTCGGGTTCAATCAAATAATGCGCGAGCATGGTGTCAAAATAGACGCCCTGCGGCTCTATATCGTACCATTTTAATATGATCAGATCGTATTTCAGGTTCTGTCCTACTTTCTTTACGGCGGGGTTCTCGAACATGGGACGAAACTCTTCGAGCAGCGCCACCGCTTTTTCCCGGTCCGGCGGAAAAGGGACATAGTAGGCCTCGCCGGATTGGACGGCAAAAGACAATCCAACAATATCTGCTTGGTTGGCGTCGAGGTGAGTTGTTTCGGAGTCAAAACAAATCACCGTGGCGTTTTCCAATAATTCAATGAGTTCTTTTCTGCCTTCAGGCGTATTAACCAGGTGGTAAGAATGAGGCGTATTATCGATATTTTTTTCCGCGATGGAATGCGCGGAAATCGCAGCCGCGCCGGAAGAAGGGCCTTCGCTTGAAGCGCGATTATCGCCGACGGTATTGCCAAACAGGTCTTTTTGGGCGTTTTCGTCATTTTCGACCACGGAAGAGCCCAATATTTCTTTTGCGATGGTGCGGAATTCAAGTTCTTTAAACAGCTCGGCCAGTTTATCTTTATCCATTTCGCTGTGGCGGTAACTTTCCTCATGGAACTGGATCGGCACGTTCAGATCGATGGTGGCAAGGGTTTTGGAAAGGCGGCCCTGTTCGGCAAATTGCGTGACCATTTCCTGCTGTTTTCCCTTCAGCAAATGGGCGTTTTCAATGATCCCTTCTAGGCTGTCGTATTTTTCCAGCAACTGCGCCGCAGTTTTTGGGCCAATCCCGGGAATACCGGGGATATTATCCACGGCGTCGCCCTGCAGTCCCAACATATCGATCACCTGGTCGACCCGTTTAATCCCCCAGTTTTCCAGCACTTCCTTGACGCCCCATATTTCGGCGTCCCCGCCGCTGCGTCCGGGTTTATACATAAAAACATTGTCCGAAACCAGTTGCCCGTAGTCTTTATCGGGCGTCATCATAAATACCTGGAAGCCTTCTTTTTCCGCTTGTTTAGCGACGGTCCCGATGACGTCGTCGGCCTCAAAACCGGGCATAACGATGATCGGAATGTCCATCGCTTCGATGATTTTCTTGATATAGGGCAGGCCGAAAGAAATGTCTTCGGGTTGCGCGTCGCGGTTGGCTTTATACTTTTCGTAGAGCTTATCGCGGAAAGTGCCGCCCGGCAGGTCAAAAGATACGGCTATATGGCTGGGTTTTTCTTTTTTGAGCAGATCCCAAAGTGTGCGGGTAAACCCCGCTATGCAGGAGACGTTCCAACCCTTGCTGTTCATGAGCGGGCGGGTCATAAAAGCATAATGCGCGCGGTACGCCAAAGCATGTCCGTCGAGAAGAAAAAGTTTTTTCATAAACAAAAAACGGGTATAATGATACGCTTACCTTTTTTGCAAATGTAAGAAAGAATATAGTACGGCGTCTGGAAAGAAAAGATTTATTGGGCGTGTTTTGTCGGCAATTCTTATATTTACGCCTGCGCAGACCGATTTACAAGGCCGACGCTACATTAAGAGAAAACTTATACCATGCAAACATACGTCCCCGTCGCAGGTTCTATTATGTCCTTTGAAGAACAGGACCGTCCGCGCGAGAAAATGATGCGTCTCGGCAAAAGCGCGCTCAACGACGCCGAATTGATGGGTATCCTGATCGGCTCCGGAACATTCGGAGAGAATGCCATTAATCTTGCCGCCAAGATCCTGGCTTCCGCCAATAACGACTTCAGCGAACTCGGAAGGCGCACTCCCAAAGACCTCGTTAAAGGATTCAAGGGAATCGGCGAAGCTAAAGCGGTCGCCATCGTCGCCGCGTTGGAAATTGGCCGCCGCCGCCAGTTTTCGGATGCGCGCCGGCGGGAGCGCATTACCTGTAGCCGCGACATTTATGAAGCAGTCGCGCTCAGCCTGATCGACCTCGAATATGAAGAGTTTCATATTATTCTGCTTAACCGCGCCAGTCACATCATCAGTAAAATCCTGTTGAGCAAAGGCGGCGTTGCGGGCGTCGTGGTGGACGCCAAAATGATCTTTAAAGCCGCGCTGGAAGCGCTGGCGAGTTCGATCATCCTTTGCCATAACCATCCTTCCGGAAACCTATTGCCCAGCCAGTCGGATATTGATTTAACCAAAAAACTGCAGGAAGGCGCTAAACTATTGGATATGACCGTACTGGACCACGTGATCGTCGCTAAAACCGGGTATTTTAGTTTTGCGGACGAGGGGAAGATGTAAATCTTACTCAAATTCCAGCTCTTCCCCGATTTCCAGCAGGATCAATTCTTTTTCCTCTTCTTCAAAAGCGGCTTTAGCAGCCTCTTTATCAATTTTAATGGCGTCGAATGTGTCGTAATGACAGCCAATGACGGTTGTGCATTGAATAAAATCGGCGGCGATAATGGCGTCGTGATAGCCCATGGTGTAATTATCACCGATGGGTAAAATAGCCACGTCCAGCGGGGCGCAGATCATCGGCAGCAACTGCATATCGAGCGTAAGCGCAGTATCCCCGGCGAAGTAAAAAACGCCTTCAGGGCATTCCACCACGAATCCCATCGGATTTCCGCCATAGCTGCCGTCCGGCAAACTGGAAGAATGTTGGGCGACCACGCAGCGGACGCTGCCAAAATCAAAATGAGCGACGCCGCCGATGTTCATTTGGCGCGTTTGTTTGGCGCCTTTTTTTCCCAGCCATACCGCCACCTCGACCCCCGCCACGACCGTGCAATTGGTTCTTTGGATGATCGCTTCGGCGTCGGCGATGTGATCTCCGTGGCCATGCGAGATCAACATATAATCGCAGGGAATATCGTCGATCTTGACGTTTTTGGCCAGCGGGTTACTGGTGATGAAGGGGTCAAACAACAAATGTTTGCCGCCAATTTCCACGCCGAAACAGGATTGCCCGTAGTAGGTTAATTTCATAAGTCAGATTAGTTAATGAAGTGGCGAGTTATGAGGGATGAGTTAATTAAAATAGGATGAATTCGCGCGCGTGCGCCTCCAGGTCTTTTAACATATCGGGATCGACGATCTCCATTTGCTCGTTCAGCGCTTTATGAAAACGGGAAACGGGAAGTTTATTTGGCAAAGTGATGACGTTCATAAAGTTCAGGATGGAATTAAAATGTTCCAGCCCCCGGATATTACCCGACCGCCCGGTCGTAACGCCCGTCATGCCTGCTTTTTTATATTTAAAGATCATCATTTTGGAGCGGATAGAACAGGCGTCAATGAAGTACTTTAGCATGCCCGGGAAACTGCCGTTGTACTCCGGGATAACAAAAAATAATTTAGTCGCGGGGATCATATAGGTCTCTTCGATTTCCACGAAAGCGGGCGAAAGATCGTCCGTTTCGTACATGCCGACGCGAAAAGTGTCGGCGGGCAAATTTTCTAAGGCCAGCATTTTGACGGGTTCTTCCGACAGTTGTTCAAACAGGCGCGCATAATGTTCTGCGAGATGCAAACTCAGGCTGCCTTTTCTGTCGGTTCCCGATATGACGGTGATCATGTTTATTGATTAACCTAAACTCCCAACCTGAAAGCGCGTCAAAAATAAAAGAATTATTGAAGAATCATTGTAGAATCATTGCAGATATGGGGGGTGATCAAAGAGAATACTTTTAATTTCTTTCGTACAACGCTATTTTGACGCCCAGGCCGACGAGCGTCGCTCCGCAAATTTTATGGATATAACTGGAAATAGCGACATTGTTATGGAGGCGGTTGAATATATAGGCGGCAAAAATGGCCAGCATCAGGCACCAGACCGTGCCGGTCACAACAAAAGTAGCGCCCAGCGTTAAAAATGGCCAGACGGTATGGCGAAAAGAAGGATTGATAAACTGCGGCAGGAAAGCGATAAAAAACAGCGCTACTTTCGGATTTAGCACGTTTGTAAGTACCCCGTCGCGGTATATTTTAAGATAATTGATCCGTCCGGGGCTTGTTACTCGCTCGTTGATGAAAGCGGTCGTGGCGGTCAACATCTGAATACCGATAAAAATTACATAGGCGGCGCCTGCAAATTTGACGATATTGAAAGCGAGCAGCGACCGGCTGATAATCATGGACAGGCCGAACGCCGCAAAAATAGTATGCACCATGCATCCGGTTCCAATACCAAGGACAGAAATGATCCCAGCTTTTCTTCCTTCGGACATGCTGCGCGACAGGATAAAGATCGTATCGTTTCCGGGCGTTATATTTAATACAATCCCCGCGATCAAAAAAGTTTGAAAGTGGATAATTCCGGCCATTTTATAATAATGATAAATGATATAAAGAATGATGAATGATGAATTTTGTAATATACCGGCAGTCAGCCGGGGCTTTATATATAAGAAATGCGAACAGCGGATATAATGGGGGGGGCGCGGCCCTTTATATATCTTGAATCCCGACCCGGACGTCCGTTCATTCTTAATACACTTTCGTTTTCGTCAGCCCCCCGAGTCACGTATAAGCCGTATATAAGCCGTACATAAGCCGTATATGCTGCATGCACGAGTCAGGTCTGAATGTCACTTCGGATAGCAGTCAATTAGAGGAGAAGTCAAACTAACAGGCAATTCAAAAACGCCGTATTCGCCATTGTAAGTAGGTACAGTTAAATAAACGCTAAAGGTTTTAAGTAAAATCAATGCGATATTTTTCGGAGTAAGCGCAAATAATATTTCTAACTGCCTGAGCAAGCGTGGCGCCGTTTAAATAATCACCTGGTTTTAGCCATTC